>NZ_URNN01000015.1 GCF_900549175.1 uncultured Prevotella sp.
CTCCTGAGCGGCGCAGCCGCGATAACTCCTTTTACTCCTTTAACTCCTAAGAGGATAACTCCTTTAACTCCTAAAGAAACCTACCCCTCCTTATATATCACCTTATTGGCCCCGCTCGTTATCTTCAGCGCCTCGGGGTGCTCCTTTATGAACGAGTCAATGTGGCGCACGCGCTTCTGGTCGAGAATCTCGTCGACGGCAATGAGTATGCCCGTCTCCTCCACGTCGCCGAAGCCGTAGTTGATGGCCGTACCGAAGAGTTTCATCGTGGGGCTAAGGCCCATGTAAGCGTTGACGAGCGGCGGAATGTTATATCCCAGACTGCGTATCTCGCGGTTGAGGATGCGGTAGTCCTCCTTGAACGAATCCTCGCAGAACAACGCCTCCAATTCCTTAGGGTCGGCCTCGATTATGAGCGGTTTCATCGGTATCACAAGGTTTTCCTTGTCCTCAAAATGCTTTTTGAGGAAGTACAATATCATGTCGCGTCCCTTACGTATGTACGACGGGTACATGGTCATCTTTCCGAAGAAATACTTCACATTGGGCTGTATGACGGTGAGCGCGCCCAGTCCGTCCCAGAGGTTATCCAGCGCGAAAAGGCTCTTTGTGCCGTTCTTGCTCGTGTTCTGATAGCCAAGCGACACGAAGCTGCGGCCCAGTTCGATGGTCTGCGGCATATATTCGCGCATGAACTTCTCCGAGAAGTGGAACATGTGGCTCGTGGCAAGTATGGGCTGCCCGTCGGCACCCACCTCAACGTCGGTGCCGAGGATGTAACGGTAGCCGCCAATAATCTCCTCCTCTTCGGGGTTCCACACGATGAGCTGCTTGTAGCAGTTGTCCATCGTGTCAAACTCGTCGAGGTCGAGAGCCTTGCCCGTGCCGCCGCCGGCCTCACGGAACGCCATCTCGCGCAAACGCCCTAT
This sequence comes from uncultured Prevotella sp., assembly GCF_900549175.1. GTDB lineage: Bacteria > Bacteroidota > Bacteroidia > Bacteroidales > Bacteroidaceae > Prevotella. The sequence goes on from NZ_URNN01000015.1 coordinate 930, forward strand.
CTCCCGCAGCACGTTAGGCGCATTGTGGGCATCGATGATGTAGATTTCGTTATGACTCTTGTTGGTCATGCGCAACTGACGTTCGGGGGTCAGCTCGCTTTTCAGCAACGCCTTGTCTACTGGTTTTATTATCTCTTGTTCCATAATATTATCCCATCTTTTTATCCTTACCCGAAGTGAAAGGAATGGTGGGGTTGTTGTTTTATATATATGTTATATATAGTTTTGTTCTGCAAAAAAATCACAGTTCGTAAACGCGGTCTTGCACATACTGCGCCCACTCGGTGGCTGTGCGGCTGCGGTCGAAGGTCTGCCACGGTATTGGCTTGCCTATGGCCACACGGAATGTTTTGTGCACATTCTTGTACATCTCATCGACAAGGAAAAGCATGGCGATGTTCACCTTCTTCACATAGCGGTCGGAGATGTTGGCCAGACGGTAGAAGAAATCGGAGTTCTGACCGCCGAAATGTATCGGCACCACGTCGCGCCGGTACTCCACGCTCTTGGTGATGAAGGTCTTCTTCCACGCCAGGTCGCGCACCTCGCCGTTACGCCGGCGCGAGCAGATGCCGGCAGGGAACATAAGCATGTGGTTGTCGCTCCTGAAGCCGCTCTCCACCATGGCCGGAAAGTTGCGGCTCTGGTTGCCGGTCTTGTTGATGGGTATGCACACGGGGGCTAGCCCGGGCAGATTCATCAGCAGGTCGTTGACGAGATAACGGAAACGGCCGTCGTAATGGCGCCCGATGATGGCACCGAGGGCAACGCCGTCGGCTCCTCCCAAAGGGTGGTTGCTGACAAAGGTGTAAAGGCGTCCGTCATCCTTTGCCGGCAGATTCTCCATGCCGACAATGTCAAGTGTCATGTCAAGATAACGCACACATTCCTCGAGCCATTCGGTACCGCTCAGGTGGCGGCTCTCCCAAAGGTATGCGTTCACCCTGTCCTGATGTATGATGTGTTTCAGCCAACTCACAAGAGGACGGGGCACAAACTTGGCCTTGGCTCCCATCTTGCTGCGCAACAGGTTGTCTATATCGATGGTCTTCTCCGTGATTTGTTCCATTTCTCTCTATTCGTAACAATTTGCAAAAGTAACAGAAATCTTTGAGAATGTATTCTCTTTTACTGGGAAATTAGTCAAAAAACAATAAAAATGCAGGAAAATGGTTACAAAAGCGTAACTTTGAAGCCATTAACAAAAAATCAACGAAATGAACAGATTGACGGTAATACTCTTCGCCGCCATCATGACGATGGCGGCACAGGCGGCGAAACCTTGGGACAACGGACGGCTGAAGGTGTCAGATAACGGACGCTTCCTGCAGTTTGAAAACGGCAGACCTTTCTTCTGGCTCGGCGACACGGGATGGCTGTTGCCCGAACGCCTTGACCGTGACGAGGCCGACCACTACCTGAAAAGCTGCGCCGAGGCCGGATATAACGTGGTACAGGTGCAGACGATAAATGCCGTGCCGGCAATAAACACCTACGGACAGATGTCGATGACAGACGGATGGGACTTTTCGGCCATCGACCGCAAGGGGGTGTACGGGTATTGGGACCACATGGACTATATCGTAGACCGCGCCGCCGCCCACGGCATATATATCGGCATGGTGTGCATATGGGGCGGACTGGTGAAGGGCGGCCTCATGAACGAGGAACAGGCCCGCAGCTACGGCCGTTTCCTTGCCACACGGTATAAGGACAGGAAAAACATTGTTTGGATAATGGGAGGCGACATACAGGGCGACGTGCGCACCGCGGTGTGGGACGCACTGGCAGAAACAATAAAGGGCATCGACCACAACCACCTCATGACGTTCCATCCGCGCGGGCGCACCACATCGGCACGCTGGTTCAACAACCGCCACTGGCTCGACTTCAACATGTTTCAGAGCGGACACCGGCGCTACGGCCAACGCATGGGCAACAAGGAATATCCCATACCCGACGGAACGGAGGAAGACTCATGGATGTATGTAGACTCGGCGTGGAGCCGGCACCCGCTCAAGCCCGTCATCGACGGCGAGCCGAGTTACGAGGACATACCGCAGGGCCTGCACGACGGGCGCGAGCCGCGGTGGACCGACCGTGACGTGCGCCGCTATGCCTATTGGGCGGTGTTTGCCGGGGCGTGCGGACACACCTACGGGCACAACGCCATCATGCAGTTTGTTCATCCGGGGGTGACCGGTGCCTATTTTGCCGACGGCGACGCCAAGCCATGGTACAGGGCTTTGGACGACCCAGGACGCAATCAGATGAAATATCTCAAACGGCTGATGCTCGCACTGCCTTACTTCGACCGGGTTCCCGACCAGACGGTACTGACAAAAAACGGCACGCGCTACGACCGATTAGCGGCAACGCGCGGCACAGACTATCTGCTCGTATACAACCATACGGGGCGCGACATGAGCGTCGATCTCGACAAGATAAGCGGCAAGAGCAAAAATGTGTGGTGGATGACACCGACCGACGGCCACCTGACATATCTCGGACGCCATGACAGCCGTGTGGTCACGTTCCGCTATCACGCCGAAAGGAGCGGAGTGGCCGACGGTGTGCTCATAGCCATCGACTCGTCAAAAGACTACATTGGTACAGACTGGACGGAAATAGTCATCCCCGACGCGCCAAAGCAGAAGAAGGACCTGACGGAGTGACCACGCTGGCAGGGCGGTTTTTATTACGTTTATACCTATTGCCATACCGAATAAACCTTATTTTTGTATACGAATAAAAAAACTTGTATTTTTTCTTGGCCAAATTAACATAAATGTCTATCTTTGTAACAGAACAGAACGACATCCGCAACGATTCGGACGGTTCAAATTTACAGGTGAAAGTACGTTACAAATGTTTTGCATAGGATGATGAAAGATTTTGATTATGCAACAGCATGAAGTAAAATCCCCACGTTATTTTTTCTGTATCTCAAACAAAACCTTCTTTAAACGCCAACAATAGGGGATTGTGAGGCAACATAAAAAACGAGAACTATGAAAAAGATTTTTGTTTCGTTGTGTATCGCACTCGTAAGCATTTGCTCTTACGCACAACAGGGTACCACTGCCGCCGGCGTATACGGCGCATTTGGTTCTGAGAACTCCAATTTCGGCATCGGCGCAAAGGTGCAGTACAACATTCTTGACGCTCTGCGTGCAGAGGCTTCGTTCGACTACTTCTTCAAGAAGGACTATATGACAAACATGAATGCCAATTTGAACGTTCACTATCTGATTCCCATTTCTGACAAATTCCGTGTTTATCCTCTCGCAGGTGTGTCCTACATCTATTGGAAAGCCGATTTTGACGGAGCCATGGATGATGCTTTAGGTGGATGGGGCGACCTTATCCCCGATGATATGAAAGATGAAATGTACGAAGACGTTGATGACAGCGAAAGCAAGATTGGCTTCAATCTCGGTGCCGGCGTTGAGTATGACCTGACTGACAAGCTATCCATTTTTGCTGAAGGCCGTTATCAGTTTGTAAGCGATTTTGACCAGGCCGTTATCGGAGTTGGTTTGTCTTATAAGTTCTGACGCGAATCAACAGGTCAATTAATAACTCCAAAGTGTCTGTGTGCGTGAGCATGCAGACACTTTAGGTTTATTTAATCATGTGATATGTCCCTATCTGGCGCAGTGTGAGTATTTTGGCACACCTCTGACATTTATATTTTGACCCTGCTGTCTCATGTCAGATAATTCAGAATCAGACCATCCGCGAAATATATGCCCTCGCCCCATAAAGAGGCACATTGGTGATTTTCTCCTGGCTACGATAGTCACTCATAGAAAACCGCAATGCCTTCATGTCAGGATGGGCAGCAAGAAATGTCTTCAGAGATTTTGACTGCAGGTTTTCTTCTGCTTTAACCTCTACTGGAACAACATCAAGACCACATTGCACCACGAAGTCAAGCTCGAGTTGACTGTTATCCCTGCTATAATAGCCGAAAACCAACTGTCTGACAGTCTTCATCTGACAACAGACGAAGTTCTCGGTAAAATCACCCTTGGCTGTATTGTCGGCATTGGGAAGCAGAAGCACGGCCGGGGGGATGGCACTCATGGCACCCAACAGTCCGCAATCGAGCATATAAAGCTTGAAAGCGGAGATGTCTTCGTGTATCTTCAATGGCATGGCCACTGTGGTGAGACGATTCACCTTGTGTACCAGTCCGGCATCGAGCAACCACTGTATGGCAAGTTCGTAATCCTTGGCCCGGGCGCCTTTCTTCATCACGCCATAAATGAACTTTTTGTTCTCTTTGGCAAGTTGCGAGGGAATGGAGTGCCACACCTGATTGATGCGTATCACCTGTTCGGCCGGAGCATGCTTGGAAATGTCACGGTCGTAGGCCTGAAGTATTTCCTGCTGTATCTCCCTCACCTGATTGGCATCATTGGTTTCTACGAATTTCTTAACGGCCTCCGGCATGCCACCCACAAGATAATACTCACGGAGAGTTTGCATATAGATGGATTTCAGACTTCCCACCACGTCCCAATGGCCTTCATTCAGCAAATCCGCCAGTTGGTGCCTGCCCTTTGCCAAAAGGAACTCTTCATAACTCATGGGGTACATTGTCAGCGTATTCACCTTCCCCACGGGGAATGACTCACCCTCATGCAGCATTATTCCCAACAGCGAGCCGGCCACAGCTACATGGTATTGAGGGGCACTCTCGCAAAAATATTTCAGCGAGGCCAAGCCACGGCGCAGTTCCTGTATCTCATCAAGAACTATCAGGGTCTTGCCGGGCAGAACCTGCTGCCCCGTGATGGCACCGATGGAAAGAATTATGCGCTGCATGTCATAGTCAGGTTCGAAAAGTCCCTTGGCAAGTTCATTATTGTCACAATTAATATAAGCAACATTGTCATAATGCTGTCTGCCAAATTCTTTCAGGATATAGGTCTTACCTACTTGTCTCGCTCCCAACAGAATCAATGGTTTGCGGTCTACCCGCTCTTTCCACGCGATGAGATCGTTCATTACAGTTCTTTCCATAGCTACTTATTTTCGGCAAAGATATAAATAAAAAACGACATTTCACACTTTTATGAGGGACTTTTCAGTATGTCGACACACTTTTATGAGGGACTTTTCGGCTCTACACTACACTTTTATGAGGGACTTTTCAATAAACACAGTACAAAACAGGCAAAAACGAGTTGGAGAGAAAGCGACGGACAATGAAGGAAACCGGCCAATCAATCGGGACAATACACAACAGGCAGGCCCGAATATTTGGATAAATGGGAATAAATAAGTAATTTTGCGCCATCAGTAATTTATATTCCACTATGAACGTAAAGATAGAAGAATCCTGGCGCAAGCATATAGGCGGAGAGTTTGACAAACCCTACTTCGCCACATTGGCCGGTTTTGTGCGCTCGGAGTATGCCTCCGGAACATGCTACCCTCCGGGCAACCTTATTTTCAATGCTTTCAACCTGTGTCCGTTTGACAAGGTGAAAGTGGTGATAATAGGACAAGACCCGTATCACGAGCCGGGACAGGCCCACGGACTAAGCTTTTCGGTGAACGACGGGGTGATGTTTCCGCCGTCGCTCATCAACATTTTCAAGGAGATAGAACTGGACTTAGGAACACCAATGCCACTGTCGGGCAACCTGACACGATGGGCGGAGCAAGGCGTGCTGCTGCTCAACGCCACGCTGACGGTGAGGGCACATCAAGCCGCAAGTCACCAGCGCAAGGGATGGGAGGAATTTACCGATGCCGCCATACGCGTCTTGTCGGCAGGCCGCGACCATATAGTGTTCATCCTGTGGGGAGGCTACGCCCGCAGCAAGGCACCGCTGATAGATGCCTCACGCCATCTCATATTGCAGTCGGTGCATCCGTCGCCGCTGTCGGCCAACCGAGGAGGATGGTTCGGCAACCATCACTTCTCACGGGCCAACGCGTATCTCACAGAGCACGGCATGGAGGCGATCAAGTGGTAGAGACAACTTTTAATTCTTAATTTTTAATTATTAATTATTAATTCATCCAAGATGCTTCCCATAATACAGGTGGGCGACGTGCTTGTGTCGCCCGACATACTTACAGAACGCTTTTGCTGCGACCTCGACGCCTGCCACGGCGAGTGCTGCGTGGAGGGCGATGCCGGCGCGCCGGTGACACTCGACGAGGTGGCAGCCATAGAAGATGCGCTCGACGAGGTGTGGCCGGAGCTGGCGGCCTCAGCACAAACCGTCATCGACCGTCAGGGAGTGGCCTACACCGATGTGGAGGGAACGCTCGTGACGAGCATCGTAGGCGGCAAGGACTGCGTGTTCACATGCCACGAGGGAGGATGCTGCCTCTGTGCGCTGGAGCGGGCATGGCGCGCAGGACGCATAAGTTTCTGCAAACCCATCAGCTGTGCGCTCTACCCCATACGCGAGGTGCAACTGTCTAACGGCACCGTTGGACTTAACTATCACCGTTGGGACGTGTGCCGTGAGGCCGTAAGGAAAGGTCGCGAACTGGACTTGCCCGTGTATAAGTTTCTGCGCGGGCCTCTCGTACGCCGCTTCGGCGAACAATGGTACAAAGAACTCGAAGAAACGGCAGATGAACTGAAAAGGCAAGGACTTTTGTGAGAATCAAGAACTGAAAATTGAGAACTGAAAATTGAGAATTATGATTACTTTTATTGGTAAGGCAACTGTATGCCGTTCCCGTTAAACAAAGCATATCATAATTTTCAATTCTCAGTTCTCAATTCTCAGTTTTCTAATTCTCAATTAAGCCAAAAGCAAGTCAGAACTTCTTAAAGGCTTTCTTCACGTTCTTCATGCTCTTGGCAATGACACGTGCATCGGCAATGGTCTTCTTGCCCGACGGCTTCTGTGCCGAAACTCTCGTGCTCTGAGCTTCAAACGAAAGATTGTCATGAATTTCCCATTCCGATTCAGTATCCGGCCAGAAATTGATGCGGGTGACAGTAGTACCCTCGTCGTTTACGCCCATTATGAGCAGACTGCACCACTGCTGGGGCACTTCGTTGTTGGTGTATGTATATTCGCCGGTGGTTCTTATATTTTCTGTGATGTCGACGGCACCGGCCCCTGCAGCCAGTTCGGGCAGTGTGTGGCCTTCGTTCATAAGGTCATCGCAGTCGTTCTCACCCATCAACCGCACGTATGCCTTGGTGACATTGCTCGGTGTAATCTCGAAGTTGACACTCACCTTGTTGGCATCCTTCTCCTTGCTGAATATCTTTATCTGCGGACCTACTTCCTCCGGTAACTGTGGCACAATGTGCATCTCCAATTTCTGTGTCTCGGTCATGTTGCCCTCGGCATCGATACCTATTACATACATCACGTAGTCATCCTCATCTGTAACAGGCCATCCGGAGCCATCACCGGGAATCAGGTTTTCAGGAGCGAAACGGCCGGAATATGTGAACATGGTGAAGTCAAAGCCATAGGCATTGATGAATGATTCGAGACTGGCCTTCGTTCCATACATCGTTAAGATCTTGGTGACGCCGCTGCTGGCGGTGAAGCTGAACATGGCCTCATTTCTCTCGTTAAGTCCTGCGTAGGTTACAGTGACGGTCTCTGCCGAGCTTCCGGCAGGCTGGGTGGTGATGGTGGTGTAATTCAACTCCTCGCCGAGGTCATCGGCTATGGCATCATATTCGCCAGCAACAACAAAATAGCTCTGGCCGGCAATAACTTCAAAATCTGAATATCCGTCCGACTCGCCGTCCTGTATGGTGTACGACCGTGTTCCCTTACCGAGATAGCCGTTGTAAAGTTGGTTCTTCAGGTACATCTTGAGAAGTTCAGGGTCAGCTTCATCCGACATCGTGCCATAATAAGTCAGCATATATATGTCCACCATCGACTTCTGAACGAAAGTGTGAATGTACTGCTTGTCGGGCGAAAGTGTCTTAACGGTGTAGGTGAAATAGTTCTTGCCCACTTCGTCAACATTTATCAGTATCTGATTCTCCGTGACACCCTCCGGCAGTTTGAACGACACATAGTCAACTTCGTCCACACCATACTTGGCCACCACCTGGTTGCCCTTTATAAGATACACGTTCTCCTGAGCCATGCCCGTGACGGTCATGCACACCGCCATCATTACCGTAAAAAATAGTTTCTTTATCATTGTAGTTTTTTTGTTTTTATTTCTTGATGAACTTTTGGGTCATGTCATCCACCTTGATGACGTATGTACCGGCAGCAAGTCCGGCTGTGCTGATGGTGGTTTGTCCGTCCCTGCATACAGATTTTGTAATCTGTTGTCCGGCCGTGTTGTACAGGCGGACTGTCGCCTTGGCTGTGGCGCCGGCTACGGTGACGCTCTCCGGAGCCACCGTCAGCGTAATGTCATTGTCACGCTTCACCCTGTTGCAGATGCCGGATGTTGTGCCGTTAAGCCATATTCCCAGAATGTTGTCCATGCTGTGCTCCATGGCAGTTCCGCTTTGCGGGACAACGGTAATGGCGTTGCTTCCGATTTCTATTCTCTCCACTTCCGACATCGTCATGATATGGTCACTTCCGTCGAGGTAGAGTACGTTGATATTCCTGCCGCCGTTCTGAGCCATTGTCACTGTGCCTGCTCCGGCGAGCAACAACATCAGCAGTGTATACTTTTTGCTCATGTCTGATATAAGATGTTATGGCTCTGCAGATTGTCTTTATAAAAAACAGACCGCAAACACCAGAGCCATGCTAAGTGCTTGCGGCCACGTAACGGTTATGTGTAAATGTCAAAGTCCATGCGGCCTGCAAGGATTAGGCCAAAAGACGTCTCACAATCTCTGAAATGGTCTTGCCTTCGGCCTTGCCGGCCATCTGCTTGTTGGCAATGCCCATTACCTTGCCCATATCCTTGATGCTCTGTGCACCGGTCTGGGCGATGATGTTGCGTACGGCAAACTCTATCTCCTCCTCTGTCATGGGCTGTGGCAGATATCTCTCGATGACCTCCACCTGTGCCAGCTCGGCGTCGGCGAGGTCCTGACGGTTCTGGCTTGTATAGAGCGTGGCCACGTCACGTCCCTGCTTGGCCAGCTTCTGGATAATCTTCAGTGCTGCATCATCTGTCAGTTCACCATCTGAACCCGGGGCTGTCTTTGCCTCGAGAAACACTTTCTTTATGTTGCGCAACGCCTCGAGAGCCACCTTGTCCTTGGCTTTCATTGCAACAACGATGTCCTTACTAATTTGTTCGAATAGCATAATGATATTGTTTTATTGCTGATGTCACTATTGTCTTTAACTCCTGAGCGACCGCAGGGAGCGATAACTCCCTTTAACTCCTTTAAAGAGAATCTTTTATGCCGGTATTGGCTTTAACTCCTGAGCGACCGCAGGGAGCGATAACTCCTTTAACTCCCTTTAACTCCTAAAAGTAAAAGAATAAATCACGAGAATCTTATGGTTCCCTGTACGGCCTCCGTCGTGTCGTCGGTTGTCTGCTCGGTTGGCATGTAGTCGCCGCTGGCCTGGCTGTGTATGCTGTCGAGAATCTCACGTGTACGCTTGTACGTAGGGGTGGATTCTACGGCCGATATCACGTCATCGTTGTCCAGGTCTTCGGGACGGAACAGGTAGATGTGCGGACGGCGCTTGTACTTCTTCGTGTCGGTGTCATTGCCGTAATAGCGGCCGCGGCGTTCCTGCCGCTGTGCCTCCTTCTCCTGTGCCTCGGCTATGCGGTTGGCCTCTTCCTGCGTGTGTTTCTTTATGCGTTCCTGCATGCCGTCCACGTTGCGTATACCGAAGCCGGTGGCCAGTATGGTCACCTTCACCTTCTTGTCAAGTTCGGGGTCGATAGCCACTCCCCATTTTATTTCAAAATCACCGAACTTGTCCATGAAGTCATGCACATAGTTCATCTCCTCCATCATGAAGTTGTCCTTGCCGTCGCGTTCCTCGTTGAAAGAGATGGAAAGCAGAATCTTCTTCGAATTGAACACGTCGTTGTCGTTGAGCAACGGTGAGTTGAGAGCGTCGTCGATGGCTTTCTTAACACGGTCTTCGCCCTCACCGTAACCGGTAGACATGATGGCCACGCCACCGTCCTGCAACACCGTCTTGACATCGTTGAAGTCGAGGTTGATGATGCCATGCACTGTGATTATCTCTGCTATCGACTTTGCGGCCACACTCAGCGTGTCATCGGCCTTACCGAAGGCGGCCATGAGCGACAGGTCGGGGTATATCTCGCGCAACCGCTCGTTGTTGATGACGAGCAGGGCGTCGACATGCTTTGACATCTCCTCCACGCCGTCAAGAGCCTGGTCTATCTTTTTGGCACCCTCAAAGAGGAAAGGGATGGTGACGATGCCCACGGTAAGTATGCCCATTTCCTTAGACACGCGGGCTATCACCGGTGCTGCTCCCGTACCCGTTCCACCACCCATACCGGCGGTGATGAAAGTCATGCGGGTGCCGTCGTTGAGCATGTTCTTTATGTCTTCAATACTCTCTTCGGCGGCTTCACGTGCCTTGGCAGGCTTGTTTCCTGCACCAAGTCCCTCGCTGCCCAACTGAAGATGCATGGGCACGGGAGAGTCGTTGAGCGCCTGCTTGTCGGTGTTGCACAACACGAACGTCACATCGTGTATGCCCTCACGGTACATGTGGTTGACGGCATTGCCTCCTCCGCCACCCACACCAATCACCTTTATTATACTGTGCTCATTCTGGAGACCGCCGAAGTCTACCAAATCGTTATTGTTGTCTGACATATCTTTATCGTATTAATTTGCTGTGTGACATTGATTACATTATGCGGTTATTCCGGCTCAGCCAGCTTGTTGGCCGCCTTCTTGAACCACTTCAGAGCCTTGTTGAACGGACTGTTGGCCCGCCGTTCCTCCTCAAGCCGTCTCTCTTCCTCCTCCTTCTTCTCGCGGGCTATGCGCTCCTCTTCCTCCTTTTTGCGGCGTGCCTCTTCCTTTGCGGCCTGCTTCTCGTCTTCGGTCAGCACCACGCTTTCAGGCTTCTCCGACGGTTGGCGCGGTGTCTTCGGTCCCGGGTCATTCGTCATGGGACGCCCTTCCTGATTGCCTCCGAACAAGTCGTTGGGGTCAACCTCTTCTCCGGCACAGTTCATGTCGCCCTTGGCCAGCAGTCCGAGCACGGTGTTCATCATGCCGTTCTTGGCATTGATGTCACTGTTTGTCGATATCACGGTATGGTTGACAAACTTCGCCGTGCGTATCTTGTCGATGTGCGTATGGTTGACAAACGCCTTCTCGATGTTCTTCATGTTCGACCCGCCTCCCGTGAGGATGATTCCTCCGAGCAACTTGTCGTAATAGTCGGACGGTATCTGGCACCACACGTTCTCTATTATTTCCTCCAGACGCCCCTCCACAATCTCTATGAACTTGCGCACCTCCACCTGTCTCTCTCCATCAATGGACAACTTCATCGTGTTGTCAATCTCATTGTTTTCGGTGTAGGCACAGGCATATTTCAGCTTCATCTTTTCGGCGTCGCTCTCCTCCATATTCAGTGAGGCTATGTCCTTGGTGATATTGGCCGAACCGAGCGGAATGACGGCAAGATGGCGCAGCAGGTTCTTGCTGTAAACGGACACGGTGGTAGTGTCGGCACCTATGTCGACAAGGGCACATCCCGAACGCCTTTCAGCCTCTGTCAGCACACTGTCGGCCAGTGCCAAAGGCGCGAGATACATCTCGGCCACGTTTATCCCTGCCGCCTTAAAACATTTGTTCAGATTATTATAGAACGCCTTGCGCTCAAGGATATTGAGGAAGTTACCCTCTATGTGACTGCACTGTATGCCCACGGGGTCTGTCTGCATCTGCGAGTCGACCTTGTATTCCTGCGTGGCCACGTCGAGAATCTCCTGGTCGGGGTATCTCCAGTTGCCGTTCTCGTCCATGATTTCTATCACCATCTCCTGCGTCACTTTGGTGTCGGATGGCAGGTCGCGGGCAATCACGTTCCTTACGCTGCGTATCGACTGGCCGCCCACTCCCACATATACCTGTGTTATCTTTGTCTTCAGCTGGGCTGTCAGTTTGTTTACTATATTGGTGAGGCACAATGCGGTCTTGTCACTGTTGTATATCACTCCCTTGTGGATAAACGACGAAGAGTCCTCCCTGACCACTGCGAGCACATTGATGCTGCCGTCAAGGTTTTTCCTTCCGGCAATACCGGTCATCTTTGACGAACCGAGTTCAATAGCTACTATAAAATCCTTTGCTGCCATCTCTATTCCTTTATTCTTTTGTTTTTCTTCTTTACTTCTTCTTACATATTATCTGGTTGTCAAACTCCAGACTGACGTAAGAATATTTATTCCATCCCACACGACTTAGTCCGTACTTGTAGAACTTCTCCAGACGTTTCAGCTTTCCGTCCACATTGTGCGGCCGTCCCAAATAGACGATATGCTCGCCCACCCGCGGCACCAGTTCCACCGTTCCGTCGGCCAACACGTTTATCTGCTCTATCTGGTTCTGCCAAAACTTGCTCTTGACAATATAGTTGCCGATGGGCGTGAGCATCTTACCGGCAGTTTTGCGGTTGATGTGCCCCGTGGCTATCACCAGATCGGTGACATACTTGGTGTAGGGCATTATGCCGCCGCGGCTGTCCAGATAATAGTCATCGCCGTTTTCGGCCTTTACCCTTATCAGCGGCATGCGCTGCGTCAGACTTATGCACACCTGTCCGCCCTGCGTCTTGTAACACTGCACCTTGTCTACAAACGGGCTTTGCTGCAACAGTTCCTCTATCTTGCGCACGTTCACAGCCTTCATCGGGCTGCCCAACGGATACAGTTTGTTTCGCTGGAGAATATTCTTTATCTCGTCGGCGGTGAGAAAACCGTCGACGATGTCATCGCTGATGTCTATCTTGACTTTCGAGCATACCATGGCCTTGTCGTCCGGCTCATTGAAAGCCGTGACGGCCAACAGCAGATATACCGCTGCCACCAGGTCGAATGCAATGACCAAATAACGTTTCCAGTAGAATCTCATCTGTTCTGCAAAATCTTTGTAATCTGCGGCACGTAGTTGTCGATATCACCGGCACCGAGGATGATGAGCACGTCGAAGTCGTGGTTCTGCACATATTCCACCACATCCTCACTATGTATCATCGTCTTGCTCACGTTGTCGCCCAGATTGTCGTATATCAGTTGCGACGTAACACCCTCGATAGGCTTTTCGCGTGCGGGGTAGATGTCGCACAGCACCACCTCGTCAAGCTGGCTCAGCGCATCGGCGAAATCACGATAGAAGTCGCGGGTGCGGGTGTACAGGTGAGGCTGGAATATGGCCGTAATCCTGCGGTTGCGGTACAGTTCGCGTATGCTGCGCGCACTCTGGTAAATCTCCTTCGGGTGGTGTGCATAGTCGCTGAGAAACACCATACGGTCGGTCTTTATCTTAAAGTCGAAGCGGCGCACCACGCCTGCGTATGTCTGCATGCCGTAACGCAGTTCGTCGGCGGTGCATCCCGCCAACTGTGCCATGGCCATGGCTGCCACGCCGTTCTCGATATTGATTGGCACGGGCTGTCCCAGCTGCACACCGGCGACACACTCTATGGGCGATATGAAGTCGAACGTTATCTCACCGTTCTCTATACATATATTTTCGGCATGGAAGTCGCCTTCGTCCAATCCGTAGTCGTAACGCCGCACACCCTCACGCAGATTTTCCTTCATCTCCAGTCCGCGGTGAATGATGAGCGCTCCGCCCGGTTCTATCAGCGACGAGTATTTGCTGAAACTTTCCAGATAGGCCTCCTTGGTGCCGTATATGTCAAGATGGTCGGGGTCGGTGGCCGTGATTACGCTTATCCACGGCGTTAGCCAATGGAAAGAGCGGTCGAACTCGTCGGCTTCTATCACCACATACTCACTTTCACTCAATATATAGTTTGTGCCGTAGTTCTTGGATATGCCGCCGAGAAAGGCGTTGCAGTCGGCGGCGCTCTCGTGCATGATGTGTGCGCACATGGTCGACGTGGTGGTCTTGCCGTGTGTGCCTGCCACGCAGAGGGCGCGGTGTGAGCGTGTGAGCGTGCCGAGCACCTGCGCACGTTTCTGTATCTCGAATCCGTTTTCACGGAAATACTGCAGTTCCCTGTGGTCGGCCGGCACCGCCGGGGTATACACCACGAGACACGACTCCGCCTTCTTGCATGCGTGGGGAATCTCGTCCACGTTCTCCTCATAGTGTATCAGCATGCCCTCATTCTCGAGCTGCCTTGTCAGGTCCGACGGGGTCTTGTCGTAACCGGCCACCACCGTGCCGCGGTTGATGAAATAGCGTGCGATGGCGCTCATGCCTATGCCGCCTGCACCTACAAAATATACTGCCTTTATGTCTTTCAGTTCCATTGTCGTTTTATCCTTTTATTTTGTTGCCATCCGTATCACCTCGCGGGCTATCACCGCCGCCGAGTCGGGCAGTGCCATGCGCAGGACGTTTGCACTGAGTGTTGCGAGACGCGCCTCGTCGTTTACTGTTTCTATGGCCATGCCCAACAGCGTGTCGGGGGCGTCGCAGTCTTTCACGCAGATGGCGGCGTCACGGTCGGCCAGTGCCATGGCGTTTTTTGTCTGATGGTCTTCGGCCACATTCGGACTCGGCACCAGTATCACGGGCTTGCCTATGAGGCAGAATTCGGATATGCTGCTGGCACCGGCACGGCTGACAACAAGGTCGGCGGCGCGGTAGGCCGTTCCCATATCGCCGATGAAGTCGGTCACCGTCAGGTTGTCGGGCTTGTGGCGTTTCTGCAGTTCGCCGGCAATGGCGGCACTGTAGTATTTGCCCGTCTGCCACACAAACTGTATGCGGGCTGCCTGCTGCTCCACCAGATCGAGATGCCTCAGCACGCTCTCGTTGACGGTACGTGCGCCGAGACTGCCTCCAACCAAAAGTATCGTCTTCTTTGCGGGGTCGAGTCCGAGGGCCTTGACTGCCTCCTCACGTGTCATTTTGACATCGAGGAGCGACTGGCGTACGGGGTTGCCCGTCTTCAATATCTTGTCGGCCGGGAAGAAACGCTCCATGCCGTCGTAAGCCACGCAGATGCGTTCGGCCTTGCCGGCAAGCCGCTTGTTGGTTACACCGGCATACGAGTTCTGCTCCTGTATCAGGCAGGGGATGCCCATGGCATGAGCGGCCTCGAGGGTGGCGGCGCTGGCATATCCCCCCACTCCCACGGCCGCCATGGGACGGAAGTCTCTGATGATGCTCTTCACCATGTGTCTGCTTTTTAGAAAGTCGATGGCCACGCCTATATTGCGCGGCGACCATAGCGGGCGTATCAGCCCGCGGACGGGCAGTCCCTTTATTTCGTAGCCCGCCGCCGGCACCCGTTGCATCTCCATACGACCCAATGCGCCGACAAACAATATTTTGGCATCAGGGCGTTCGGCCTTGATGGCATTTGCTATTGATACGGCTGGAAAGATATGTCCTCCCGTACCTCCGCCACTGATGATTATTCTCAATTCGTTGTCCATACCTTATTTAATAAGCATACTAATTGCAAAATTAGTAATTTTCTCCCGTACAATCTAATTTTGGCAATCATTTTTTCAGATTATTCAAAATCCGATTCTTCAACCATCCTTTAACGCTGTCTATGAAAACATTATCTGTCAGTATCCTCCTCATCTTCATTCTCGACAATCTTCTTTTTCGCTGTGCGGCTCACGCTGAGTATCGCTCCGATATACGCACAGTTGATGATGGTCGACGTGCCACCCTTGCTTATCAGCGGGAGCGGTTGTCCCGTGACAGGCACGATGCCCACCGCCACAAGCATGTTGAACGTGGCCTGCACCACAAGCAGCAGAGCCAATCCCATGGCAAGCAGGGCCGGGAAATAATTCTCGCAACGGCTGGCGATGCGGGCAGTACGGAAAAGCAGGATGATATAGAGGAATACCACGAAAGCAGCGCCGATGATGCCCAGCTCCTCTATGATGATGGCATAGATGAAGTCGGAAAATGCCTGCGCCAGAAAGTCACGCTCCACAGAATTGCCGGGGCCCTTGCCTATGTAGTTGCTCGACACGATGGCAATGTTGGCATGGGCCACCTGCGCGTTCTTGTCAAGGTCATACTTGTCCGGTGTCACCTCCTCACTGTTGAAATCGAGGATACGGGCCTTCCACGTGTCTGCACGGTGGAACATCTTGGCAAGAAAACCCTCTTTCTTCTTGCCCGTCTCCCCGGCCTCAGCCTCCACCTTGCCGTCGGCAGTGAGCGTCACCGTGGTCTTGCCGTCGGCAGAAGTCTGTTCGGGAGCCAGCGTTTCCGTCTTGCTCATCTTCTCCGACTTTCCGTCCTTGTCCACATCGCCCGCCAGCATGACAAACGACAGTGCAAGCACCGCTATGAGCGTCACCGAGCCCATCAGTTTGCCCAACTGCGACATCGGCACACGCCCCACAAACATCATGAGCACCACCACGAAGCATAGAAGCACCGCCGTGGACAGATTTTCAAGCATGATGAGAAATGCCATCGGCGCCGCCAGCCACATGATATACTTGAAAGCCTTCTTGCCGGTTCCGCTGTCATACTGAGTGGCACTCAGTATCTGAGCCTCGGCAAGTATCATGGAGCCCTTGGCTATCTCCGACGGCTGGAAAGTGAACCCGGGTATCTCGATGACTCGCTGCGCACCGTTGATGGCCTCGCCGGAGACGAGCACCCACAGCAGCGTGACAAACGAGAACAGCAGCAGGAACGGCGTCATCAGCTTGAAATACCGGCATGGTATGTTGGTAGTGATCACGGTAACAAACACGCCGAAGATGATCATTCCGGAGTGCTTGATGATGGGAGTGATGAAGTTGTTGCTCTTGTATGTAAGCCCGCTTGAGGCACTGAACACCTCTACCACACTTATCACGCAGAGAAAGAAGAACACCATCCAGATGACTTTATCACCTTTGAATATGTTGCCTATTTTCATTACAGAACATTATCACAGCCACCCCACCCCGCCATCTGCCGGACTGGAGATTCATGCGGCTGACTGAGTTTTAAACGGTTATCAAAATTGTTGCATTTTACAAATGGCATCATTGCGCCGCAGTCACGAGAGCCTTAAACTGTTCGCCGCGGTCTTCCATGTTGCGGAACAGGTCGAAGCTGGCGCAGCACGGGCTCAGCAGCACCGTATCGCCCGGACGGGCCAGACTGCGGCATGCCTCCACGCAATCGGCCATGGAGTGGGTGTCGCGCACGGGTATGCCCATATCGTCGAAATTGGCATGCAGCTTCGCGTTGTCGGCACCGAGATAAACCAGTCCGCGGCACTTCTCTGCCACGAGGGGTTTTATAGCCTCATAGTCATTACCCTTGTCGCGGCCGCCGATAATGAGCACCACCGGTGTCTTCATGCTCTCCAGAGCATACCGGCAGGCATCCACATTGGTGGCCTTAGAGTCATTGACATAATGTATGCCGCCAACGATGGCCACCTTCTCCAGACGGTGCTCCACACCAGGGAAAGTGCTCAGTCCGCGACGTATCACCTCGTCGGATATGCCGGCCACATCGGCAGCCAAGGCGGCGGCCAGACTGTTGTACAAGTTGTGGCGACCGGAGAGGCTGAGCTCATCCTTGGGCATGGTGAACAGCGATGGACGCTCTATCGTGAACTGTCCGTCGGCAGACACATATCCGGCCTCCATCACCTCCTTGCTGTCGGAGAAGGGGCAGAGCATCGACTGAATGTCGTACTTGTCGAGTTCGCCGCTGATGATGGGGTCGCCGCTCCAGTAGATAAATGCATCGCCGGGCGTCTGGTTACGTATGATGCGCATCTTCGCGTCCGTGTAGTTCTGCATGCAGTTGTTGTAACGGTCGAGGTGGTCGGGCGTGATGTTGAGCAATATGGCTATATCGGCACGGAAGTCGTACATATTGTCGAGCTGGAACGAACTCAGTTCTATCACATACCACTCGTGCGGGTCTTCGGCCACCTGCAGGGCGAGCGAACGGCCTATGTTGCCGGCCAGACCCACGTCGAGTCCCGCCTCACGGAAAATGTGGTAGATGAGCGAGGTGGTGGTGGTTTTGCCGTTGCTGCCGGTGATGCACACCATCTTCGAACGGGTGTACCGTCCGGCAAACTCTATCTCGCTGATTATGTTCGTGCCCTTTTCCTTTATCTTCACTATCATAGGAGCCGTATCGGGTATGCCCGGACTCTTTATCACCTCGTCGGCATTGAGTATAAGTTCCTCTGTGTGGCGGCCTTCCTCCCATGCTATATGGTGGTCGTCAAGCACCTTCTTATACTTGTCGCTGATGGCTGACATGTCCGATACGAATACATCGAAACCCTCTTTCTGAGCCAGTACGGCCGCTCCGGCACCGCTCTCTCCGGCTCCCAATATAACTATTCTTTTCATATATATATATGAGGCCCCACCCCGGCCCTCCCCAAGGGGAGGGAGACCGGTGTTAAAGGCTTTGGTTTTAATTTGTTGTTGCTACTGTTGATTATCTGCTCGTTATTGAGATTTGCTTACTTTTAGAGGAACCACCCGTCACCCTCCCCTTTTTTTGGGGGCCGGGGTGAGGCCGCTACCTTATCTTCAACGTTATTATTGTCATTGCCGCCAGAATGATGGTCACAATCCAGAAGCGGATGGTTATCTTCGACTCGTGCACCACATTGCCCGAGCCCTTCACCAGATAACGGCAGTCAGGGTCGAGCTGGCTGTCCTGCGTGCGGAAGGCGTCGTGTATGGGCGTGCGGCGGAAGATGCGCTGCTTCACCCCACGACGCTTGCCCATCTTGTAGTACCACACCTGCATCATCACGCTCAGACTCTCCACGAAGAATATGCCGCAGAGTATGGGGAGCATCAGCTCCTTGTGGATGATGATGGCGCACACGGCGATGATGCCGCCGATGGTGAGCGAACCGGTGTCACCCATGAATATCTGTGCCGGATAAGCGTTATACCACAAGAATCCGATGAGGGCACCCACAAAGGCGCAGATGAACACCACCAGTTCCTGGCTGCCGGGAATGTACATGATGTTCAGGTACGAAGCGAACTCAATGTGGCTCGACACATACGCGAAGATGCCGAGAGTGACGCCAATGATGGCCGACACACCGGCACACATGCCGTCCATACCGTCGTTGAGGTTGGCTCCGTTGCTCACCGCCGTAACCACGAATATGGTCATGATGACGAAGAGTATCCAGCCCGCCGCAGTCTTGTATTTTCCGCAGAAAGACACCAGTGCCGAATAGTCGAGGTTGTGTCCCTTGACAAACGGGATGGTGGTCTTCAGCGACTTTGTGGCCTCGCTGCGGTGCTTCACCACAACCTCCTGTGTCTGCGTCTTCTCTATGGACAGGTTTTCACGTATCGTTGCGTCGGGGCTGAGGTAAAGCACCAGCCCCACGATGAGTCCGAGACCCACCTGCCCCACTATCTTGAACTTTCCCTTCAATCCCTCCTTGTCGTGACGGAATATCTTTATGTAGTCGTCGAGACCGCCGAGCACGCCGAGCCACACCGTGGTGATGATCATCAGTATAAGGTAGATGTTGCGCATACGCCCGAGCAGGATGATGGGCAGCAGGATGGCCACTATTATTATCACGCCGCCCATCGACGGAACGCCCGTCTTCTTCACTCCGAACGGGTCGATGGACTTGTCGCGCTGCGTCTCCGTTATCTGTTTCTTTTTCAGGAACTTGATGAATTTCTCGCCGAACCACGCAGATATCACCAGCGACAACATCAATGCCAGCAGGGCGCGGAACGAGATGTACGACCAGATGTGCGAACCGGGTATGCCGAACTGGTCAAGAAATCTGAAAAGATAGTATAACATTTTCTTTTGTGTTAAGTGTTACTGTGTGTTCTATATGAACGATGAAATAACCTCCTTGTCATCGAAGTGGTGTTTCACACCCTTTATCTCCTGATAGTCCTCATGACCCTTGCCGGCCACGAGTATCACGTCGCCCTTGCGGGCCATCATGCAAGCCGTGCGGATGGCCTCGCGGCGGTCGGCGTTGGTAAGCACCTTCTTCATCTGCTGGGCGTTCAACCCGGCAAGCATGTCGTTGATGATGTCCTGAGGCTCCTCGAAACGCGGATTGTCACTTGTTATTATCACCATGTCGCTCTGCTTCACGGCCTCCTGAGCCATCAGCGGACGCTTGCCCTTGTCGCGGTTGCCGCCCGCACCGCACACGGTGATTACACGTCCCTTGCCGTCGAGCACCTCGTGTATGGCACCGAGCACATTTTCAAGCGCGTCGGGGGTGTGGGCATAGTCGACAATGGCTGTATATCCGCCCTCCTGAGAGCGTATCGGTTCGAGGCGTCCGCTCACGCTTTTGAGCGTGCTCATCACCACGAGTATGTCTTCAGGCTGCTTGCCGAGCATCACGGCGGCACCGTAAACGGCCAGCAGGTTGCTCACATTGAACTTGCCGATGAACTGCACGCCCACCTCGCGGCCATCAACCTCAAGATACATGCCCTCGAAGTGGCACTCTATTATCTTCGCCTTGAAGTCGGCCATGGTGCGCATCGAGTATGTCTTCACCTTAGCCTTGGTGTTCTGCACCATGAACATGCCGTTCTTGTCGTCGGCGTTGGTAATGGCAAAGGCATCTTTGGGCAGAGCGTCGAAAAAGGCCTTCTTGGCATCGCGGTAGTTCTCGAAAGTCTTGTGGTAGTCAAGATGGTCGCGCGTCAGATTGGTAAACAGTCCGCCGGCAAACTTCAACCCGCCGATACGCTTCTGCGCGATGGCATGACTGGAGCACTCCATGAACACGTATTCGCAGCCCGCCTCAACCATGCGTGCCAAGAGTGTGTTGAGCTCTATCGGGTCGGGCGTGGTGTGGCTGGCCGGTATGGCCTCGTCTTCTATATAGTTGCACACGGTGGACAGCAGTCCGCACCGGTGCCCCATCTTGCGGAACATCTTATATAATAATGTGGCTATGGTGGTCTTTCCGTTGGTGCCGGTCACGCCCACGAGTTTCAGCTTTCCCGATGGATCGCCGTTGAACAGTGTCGCCACAGGCCCCACCGCACTCTCTGTCGACTCTACCGTAACATAAGTCACCCCGTCTTTCCTGTCCTCCGGCATGTTCTCGCACAGCACCGCCGCAGCCCCCATCTCCGTGGCCTTGGCTATGTAGGCGTGACCGTCTGTCAGAGTTCCCTTTATAGCAATGAAAAGATGGCCGGACGCTATGCGTCTGGAGTCGATGTTCACTCCCGTTATCTCAACCTCGGCATTGCCTGCAATGCTCAGGGGCTTTATGGTTTTGAGCAACTCACTTAGTTTCATATTCTTTAATTTATAATTAAAAATTAATAATTAATAATTATGATTACTCCATCACCAGCACACACTCGGCACCGCGGATGGCCGGACGACCCGCCGCATAGCTTTGCGACTTCACCTTGCCGCGGCCCTGCACCTTCACCGTCAGTCCGCGGCTTTCGAGCATGTACACCGCATCGCGTGCCCCCATGCCCTTCACGTCGGGCACAATGTTGCGCGGTGTGTTCGTCTTAGTCAGCGCCACATCGCCCTGGCGGCGTGCCGCCTTGCCCCATATCGGATTGCCGTAGGCATAGCTGCCTTCCCACTGTGTGTCTGTCTTTATGCCGAGCATGCCGAGCACATAGTCGGCAGCCATGATGTTTCCGTTCTTCACGTCGGGAATCATCACCGACGCGGTGTCACGCGCATCGTCCACACTCATCTTCAGGTGTTTGGCCATCACTCCTTCGGCAATATGGTGGAACACTACACCGCTCATGCCGCCGCCCGATGCCGGCAGCCCCGACTTCTCTATGCAGACGATGCAACTGTAACGCGGCTTGTCTGCCGGGAAGAAGCCCGCAAAGCTGAGCCAGTAGTCTACGGTGCCGCTCTTGTATCCGGCCTTGCCTTTCGACACCTGCGCCGTGCCGGTCTTGCCCGCCACCTTGAACATGTCGGAGCCGGCCTTTTTACCCAACCCCTGGCTGACCACATGCTCCAGTATGGTCTGCATGGTCTTGATGGTCTGCGGTTTGGCTATCTGTTCCTTTATCACCTCCGGCGGATATTCCTTTATGGTTTCGCCGTTCTTCATCACCTTCTTGACGAAGCGCGGCCTCATCATCCGCCCGTTGTTGGCAATGGCGTTGTAGAAGGTAACTGTGTTTATCGGCGCCACCTGAGTCTCATAGCCTATGCTCATCCACGCCAGTGCCGTCTTGCTCCAGTTGTCGTACTGTCCGCGGCCGTTCTTGTGCGGACGGCGTATTACGGGCGGCGTGTATCCCACGAGCGGCAGCCGCAGGTCTTCGCCGATGCCCACACGGTGCAGTCCGTCGACATATTTTTCGGGGTTGTTGAAGTAGAACTTGTCTATCACATAGCTCACGCCGATGTTGCTGCTCACCTCGAGGGCGCGCGCCACGTTGATGTCCTGATAGCCGCCGCGCCGCCAGTTGTGGTCTTTCATGTCACGGCCGTGCATGGGCATGACGCCACTGCCGGTGTGTATGACGAAGCTCGTGTCAACCACCCCGTCGTCGAGTGCCACGAGAAACGATGCCACCTTGAACACCGACCCCGGTTCGCAGCGGTGGTTGATGGCCTTGTTCACCGTCTCGCGGTAGCCGCCGTCGTCACACTTCACCATGTTCACTATTGCCTTGATGTCGCCGGTCTCCACCTCCATGAGTATCACCACACCCACGTTGCCGTTAATCTCTTTAAGTTCTTCCACCAGTGCACGCTCCGCCAGGTCCTGCATGCCCACGTCGATGGTGGTCACGATGTCGGCACCGTCATCGGGCGGCATGATGGGTATGCTCATGAACTTGTTGAGAATCTTACGGCGGTGTATCAGTCCGTTCTTGCCGCGCAGTATCGAGTCGTACGACAGTTCCAGACCGAAGCGCGCCGTGTCTTTGGCGCCATACATGTCGCCCACCGTGCGCTGGGCCAGAGAGCCGAACGGGCGGCGGCGCGAGTTGAACTCCTCCCAATGGAATCCGCCCTTGTACTTCGACATGTTGAACACCGGCAGCTTCTTCACCTCGGTGAACGTGTTGTAGTCGATGCGCTTCTTCCATATAGGCCAGTTGCGGCTCATCTTGGCGTGTCCCTTTTCCAGATGCTCCTTGAACTCCTTTGCCGACTTCTGCGGGAATATGTTGTGCAGCCCCTCGCAGATATAGTCGATGCTGTCACGCCAGATGGAATCTTTCTTCTCTCCGCCGGCCTTGAAGTCCATGAATATGCGGTATTCGGGTATGCTGCTTGCCATCAGCCGTCCGTCGCAACTCAGAATGTTGCCACGGGTGGGCTTCACGCTCAGGCTGTCGCTCTTGAGCCGTGCGGCCACATCCGTCCAATATTCCTTTTTCGCCGACATTATATATACAGCCTTACCCAAAATGACCACTCCGGTCAGGGTGAGTGTTATGGCTATCGCCAGATAGCGCGGCATTACTTTTTTACTGTCAAACTTGCTCATGATGTTCCGATGTTTTCTTATTTCTCCGGCACATTGATTATGTACGGAGGCTGGTCTGACGGGCGCAGCAAACTGTCATTCCTTGCTTTCAGCAGTTCCAGAACGTGGCTCTCGCGGCAACGTTCGGTGAGCGTGCTCGAACTCGACAGAGACTTGTATTTGGCGTCTTTCAACTTGTTCTCGAGTTTGTCTATCGTTATCATGTCCTGCTGGCACTGGTATCTGAACGCCACATACACTATTGTGAACACCACAATGAGCAGGAACAGCCATATCTGGCCGCGCACGATGTCGGCACTCAAGATGTCGCCGCCGATGATTTTCTTGAACGTCAGGGCGGGTGACGGCTTGGGGTCATCCTCCTTGGCGCTGTCTTTCAGAATCTGAAGGGCTGTCTCCTTCTTCTCTTCAGGGACGGCAGGGTCAGCAGGTGCTGTGGGGGCGGCGGTGATGACGTCGGCTACTGTTTCTTTGTCATTATTATCTTTTGCCATGTCAGTAGGGATTGTTGTGGTGTTAACGGTTCTTTCTCTTGCTCTCTATTTCTTCTCGGCTATTCGCAGCTTGGCACTGCGGCTGCGCGGATTGCGCTGCTGCTCGCCGGCGTCGGGCACGATAACCTTGTTGTTCACCTGGCGGTACGGTGTGTCCACACGTCCGAAGAAGTCCTGCGCCACATGCCCGTCGGCGTTGCCGCTCCTGATGACGTTCTTCACGATGCGGTCTTCCAGCGAGTGGTATGTTATCACCGACAGGCGTCCGCCCGGGGCGAGCAGTCCTGTGGCGGCGGAAAGCATCTCGCGCAGGGCGTCCATCTCGTGGTTCACCTCTATGCGCAGGGCCTGAAACAGTTTTGCCATATCCTTCTTGCCACGTTCGCGCGGAAACAGTTTTTCCACGGTGCGCAGCAGGTCGCCGGTGGTCTCTATACGCTTTGCCCCCCGCGCCTTAACTATCTCCGACGCTATGCGGCGTGACGTCTTCAGCTCGCCGTAGAGGTAGATGATGTCGGCAAGGCGTTCCTCACTGTATTCGTTCAGTATGTCGGCGGCCGTCGCTCCGTCGCGCTTGTTCATGCGCATGTCGAGCGGGGCGTTGAAACGGAAGGAGAACCCGCGCGACTCGTCGTCAAGATGGTGGCTCGACACGCCGAGGTCGGCAAGCAGTCCGTCTATACGGTCAACGCCGTAGTAGCGCATCCAGTTTTTCAGATAGCGGAAATTGCTGCGCACGAAAGTGAACGTGCGGTCGTCCGTACCGTCCTGTCCCGCCGCCGATTCTGCCTGGAGAGCCACCGATGTGCCTATCCTCCTTTCGGCATCCTCGTCCTGGTCGAAACTGTACAGACGGCCGCCGGCACCCAGACGTGAGAAAATCTCGCGGCTGTGTCCGCCGCCGCCGAAGGTAACATCGACATATATGCCGCCGGGCTTTATTGCGAGCCCGTCAACACTCTCGGTGAGAAGTACGGGCACGTGATATATCGTTTCGTCAGTCATCATCAATAATTTTTTTAGGAATTAGAAAAAGCCGCACATCAGGTTCTCCATTGCCTTGCCGAAGTCATCGGGCTGCATGAACGGCTCTTGGGCGTTGTCGTTGCTCCATATCTCGATGGTGTCGTCCATGCCAATGAATCTTATTTCCTGCTTTATCTCGGCCATGGCAAGGTATCGTTTCGGGATGAGGAAGCGCCCGTTTCCGTCGAGAGCGACCGACTCCACCGCCGATATGAACTGGCGGAACACCTGCCGGTGGTCCTTGTTCCAAAGATTGAGCTTGGCACGCAGGTCATCGATACGGCTGTTCCATACGCTTTCGGGATAAAGCACGAGACAGGGCTGATGGATATCTTTTCTGAGCACAAGACGTTCCTCGCCGGCACCTTGCAGCACCTTGCGGAACACAGCCGGCAGGAAAGCCCTGCCCTTGGCATCTGTCTTGGCTTCTATATTGCCCCAAAAACGCATACACAACTTACGTATAGAGAATTTGGGGTCAAAGTTACACAAAATTCCCCACATTCCCCCACTTCTCGCCACTATTTTTGCAATGCGATTTTGCAATTTATCCGGATAAAGTTGCATACGGTTGGTTTTCAGCATGTTAACACCGTCACTGTCTTACGGCGAAGGCCCCGCCATAAGGTAATATGGTTCATCCGACATTTGAAGTAATATTCTGCCAACATTTTCAAAGGAAGTTGGTATGGGTTTTCACAAATACCATACAATATATGTTTGGGGGTCACAGATACACGGAGACGGAGGATTTTAAACGCAAAGACGCTGAGGCGCAAAGGTTTTAAGTTTTTCTCTGTGTCTCCGTGTTAAAAAAATAATCTTTGCGTCTCTGCGTCTTTGCGTTTAAAAATATTTCTCTGTATCCAAAACATGCGTCTTGCTTACCGCTCTTTCATTCAGCTTTTGCTACAAGGCCCGGGTAACGGTGTTACATGGCTCAAGTAACAGAGTTACGTGACCAGGATAACAATTTCGAAGGCCCCGGCCTTTGTCCCAAGGTGCTGTTTCGGCGGTCAATCCGTGTGGTTAAATGAAAAAGCCGTGTGTCAAAAAAGGAATATTTGATTTTGAAAATGGTGTTTTTCATTATTTTTTCAGTAATTTTGCGGCTTAAAGACGAAACAGATACATAAATTTGAATAAATGGGAAAAGTAATTCTTACCGGTGACCGCCCCACCGGAAAACTTCATTTGGGGCACTACGTAGGCTCACTGCGCCGCCGCGTGCAGCTGCAAAACGAGGGCGACTATGACAAGATGTTCGTTTTCATGGCCGACGTGCAGGCTCTCACCGACAACGCCGACAACCCCGAAAAAATACGCCAGAACCTCATTGAGGTGGCTCTCGACTATCTGGCCGCCGGCCTCGACCCCGAAAAGTGCACACTCTTCGTGCAGAGCCAGATACCGGAACTGGCCGAGCTGACCACATACCTGATGAACCTCATAACGGTGTCACGCGTACAGCGCAACCCCACGGTGAAGACAGAGATAAAGATGCGCAACTTCGAGGCAAACATACCGTTGGGCTTCTTCTGCTACCCCGTGAGTCAGGCTGCCGACATCACGCTGTTCAAGGCCACCACGGTGCCGGCGGGCGAAGATCAGGAACCCATGCTTGAGGTGACGCGCGAACTGGTGCGCCGCTTCAACCAGACTTATGCCGAGGTGCTCGTAGAGCCGAACATCATGCTGCCCGAAAATGCCACGGCACGCCGCCTGCCGGGAACCGACGGCAAGGAGAAGATGAGCAAGAGCCTCGGCAACTGCATCTATCTGAGCGACTCGGCCGACGAGGTGTGGCAGAAGGTGCGGTCGATGTTCACCGACCCCGACCATCTGCGCGTAGATGACCCGGGCAAGGTGGAGGGCAACGCCGTGTTCACCTATCTCGATGCCTTCAGCACCGATGACGACTTTGCCAACCTGTGGCCTGAGTATAAGAATCTTGACGAACTGAAAGACCACTACCGCCGCGGCGGACTGGGTGACATGAAGTGCAAGAAATTCCTGAACACCATTCTCAACAACTTCCTCGAGCCTATGCGCCAGCGCCGCCACGAGTTCGAGCAGGACATCCCCGAGATATACAACATACTGAAAAAGGGAACCGAACGGGCACGCGAAACGGCCGCACAAACCATGGACGAGGTGCGCCGCGCCATGCGCATAAACTATTTCGACGACGTGGAACTGATAAAGAGTCAGGCGGAGAAATTCAGGAAAGGCTGAGTAATTGGGAATTGAGAATTGAAAATTATGATTTGCCCTGCTCGTGTATGGTAATCATAATTTTCAATTCGCGTTATTTTCCTGTTCTTCAAATTCTGCAATCCATTCCTTTATTTTTGCTTGCAGCAAGGTTTTATCCGGTAAACAAAACTGATAAGCAGACGCATATATATTAGCATCCTTTGGCAAAGTCAATTCAACCAATGCGTCTTCTTTTGATTTACAGAGCAGTATTCCGATAGTCGGTTTTTCAAAATCAAGCCTCACATAACGATCGAAATAATTAACATACATCTGCATCTGTCCCAAATCCTGATGAGTCAGTTTGTCAATCTTCAAATCAACAAGCACATAACATTGAAGCATACGATTATACAAAACAAGGTCCACATAAAAATTATCCTCATTAAATGTAAACCGCTTTTGTCTTGCCTCAAAAAGAAAGCCCTTACCCATTTCCAAAAGAAAAGTCTGCAATTTACTGATGATTGCATGCTCCAAGCTACTCTCACTGTAAGAACTGTCAGGTTTCAAACCTAAAAATTCCAACGCTATCGGATTCTTTATTATATCGGAAGGTTTCTCTATTACCTGTCCCTCTTCTGCTAAACGCAAAACTTCGTTCTTGTTGTGACTCAAAACAATACGTTCATACAGACAACTGGCTTGCTGACGCTGAAGCCACTTATATCCCCAATTCTGCCGTTTCGCCTCTATCTCATAAAAATGTCGTTCATCAGGATTGTCTATACGCATCAGTATCTGATAATGATTCCATGAAAGAGAAAATTCAGAAACAGATTTTGTCTGCGGTGCAGACAAAATTGCATAGACATGATAAAACTTTCTGCACTTAGCCAATGTTTCATAAGACCATCCCTTGCCAAATCTGTCTGTGAGCTTTGTGGAAAGCCTGTTCAGTACGCCCTTACCATAGGTCGCACGGTAGTTGCCTTTCTGTTCAAACTCAAGAATATACCGGCCTATGCCATAATAAGTATAAACCATTGCCGTATTCACAGCTTTGGCTACATGTCTGCGACTCTCTTCGATAAGTCCGGAAACACGCCCGAACAGTTCTTCTTCGCTTTCAATCGTGTCAAGTTTATCTTCAACGCTCATACCCCGTCAAGTTTTTATAGCGACAATACCGCATATCTTTCAATCCGTTACACCTCTGTTCCGATTTAAAGAAAAACTTTCCTTATAACCCAACCGGACATCCGGCTCCAAAGATAACGAAAAAAAGTGAAAGGCAACGCCTTTTATCCCTTCTTATTTTGTCACTCGCTCAAATATTATTAATTTTGCACCCACGAATATATTCATTATTTAATATAAGACTATGGCAAAAAAAGCGTTACTGATGATCCTCGACGGATGGGGCATCGGAAAACATGGTTGCGGCGACGTCATATACAACACGCCGACACCTTATCTCGACTATCTTACAGCTATCAGTGCTCACTCACAGCTTGAAGCCTCGGGCGAAAACGTGGGACTGCCCGACGGACAGATGGGCAACTCTGAGGTGGGACACCTCAACATCGGCGCAGGCCGCGTGGTATACCAGGACCTCGTGAAGATAAACCGTGCATGCAATGACGGCTCTATCATGAAGAACCCCGAAATCGTAAGCGCATACACATACGCACGCGACAACGGCAAGAAACTGCACCTGATGGGACTGACGAGCAACGGCGGCGTGCACTCTTCGCTCGACCACCTGAACAAACTCATCGAAATAGCCGGTGAGTACGGACTGAAGGAGACCTACGTGCACTGCTTCATGGACGGCCGTGACACCGACCCGAAGAGCGGCGCCGGATTCATAAAGGAGCTTACCGACACATGCGCCAAGAACGGCGCGCACATAGCAAGCATCATAGGACGTTTCTACGCCATGGACCGTGACAAGCGCTGGGACCGCGTAAAGACAGCCTACGACCTCATCGTAGGCGGCGAGGGACAGAAGGCCGACGACATGGTGGCCGCCGTTGAGGCAAGCTATGCCGAGGGCGTGACCGACGAGTTCATCAAGCCCATCTCAAACGCCACCGTCGACGGAACCATAGGCGAAGGTGACGTGGTGATATTCTTCAACTACCGCAACGACCGCGCCAAGGAGCTTACACAGGTGCTCACACAGCAGGACATGCCCGACGAGGGTATGAAGACCATCGCCGGCCTGCAATACTACTGCATGACCCCCTACGACGCATCGTTCACGGGCGTGCACATCCTCTTCCCCAAGGAGAACGTGGAGAACACTTTGGGCGAATATCTCAGCTCGCAGGGCAAGCGCCAGCTGCACACGGCAGAGACAGAGAAGTACGCCCACGTTACGTTCTTCTTCAACGGCGGACGCGAAACCCCGTTCGAGGGCGAGGACCGCATACTCGTGCCGTCACCCAAGGTGGCCACATACGACCTGAAGCCCGAGATGAGCGCATACGAAGTTAAGGACAAGCTCGTGGGTGCCATCAACACTCAGGAGTACGACTTCATCGTGGTGAACTTCGCCAACGGCGACATGGTGGGCCACACCGGCGTATACAACGCCATTGCCAAGGCCGTGCACGCCGTGGACAACTGCGTACGCGAGGTGATTGAGGCTGCCAAGGCCAACGACTACGAGGCCATCATCATTGCCGACCACGGCAACGCCGACAACGCCATCAACGCCGACGGCACACCCAACACGGCACACTCGCTCAACCCCGTGCCCTTCATCTACGTGACCGACAACAACTCGGCAACGGTGAAGAACGGACGTCTGGCCGACGTGGCTCCCTCCATCCTCCACATCATGGGACTGGAGCAGCCGGCAGACATGACGGGCGAAAACCTTATCTGCGACAACAAGTAAAAGCGGAACGAACTTATAAAAAAACTCCCCCGGCACCTTAAAGTCCGGGGGAGTTTTTTTATTGTAACAGAGGTACTACACATCCTGATTATCAGGACAGCTCACCTGCGGCAAAGCTTACTTCCGACGGCACTGAGAACAGGCCGCTTTCCTCTCGGCGCGAGGCAAGCGTACAAACACGTTCTTTTTGTGTATATTTGCCGCTGTCTGACTATGCCGGAGGCTGTTTTCGGTCATCAGAGAATGCTCCGGTTCGTCATGGCACTATTTTAATAACCCAAAAACAAAAGACTATTATGTTCAAGATTTCATTCGACTTCCACATGAGTATCAGGAAGAACGGCACCAAGTCACAAACAAAGACTGGCGCAGTAAGACTAAGCACTTTCGCCGACGGGGAAGCGCTGCTTATGAAAAAATCAAGAAGTGTCAGTACGCGCAACAACTATCGCACGGCAATTGCCTCCGTCATCATGTTTGCCGGCAACGGCGTGACACTGGCAGACCTGACCGCCGACATGACCGAGGCGTATCAGGCTTGGCTCCGTTCGCGCGGGATATGCCTCAACACTGTTTCATGTTACATGCGCTCGCTGCGTGCCATATACAACAGGGCCGTGGAAGCCGGCATCGTGGCCGACGCCCGGCCGTTCCGCCATGTGTTCACCGGCAAGGCTCCAACGGACAAGCGCTCAGCCGATATAGCCGACATCCGCCGGCTGCTGTCTCTGAAACTGAGCCACGGAACGCCGCTCGAACTGGCCCGCGACATGTTCGTCTTCTGCTTTTATGCCATGGGCATGCCGTTCGTCGACCTTGCTTTTCTAAAGAAGTCGCAGATATCCAACGGTCATATAATATATTACCGCCACAAAACCGGACAGCGTATCTGTGTGGCCATAGAGCCGTGCATGACTGAAATAATGACAAGCCACGGCAGCGCATCGGGCGAATACGTATTTCCCATTATTCGCTCGGCATCACCGGAGGATGCCGTCCGCGAATACGCCACGCGACTGACCACGTACAACCGTGCACTGAAACGTCTTGCCGCCATGGCCGGCATGAATCATACCCTGACATCGTATGTGGCGCGCCATACGTGGGCAAGTGCAGCTTTCAGGTCGGATGTCGACCTGAAAGTCATATCCAAGGCCATGGGACACACCAACCCGCGCACCACAATGGTGTATATACGTGAATTGGATGACAGCAGCATAGAGCAGGCCAACCGCAGGGTGATAGGCAGCATAGGGTAAATGTATCACATTTATAGTCTCTGTAAATCAATTATATACAAAGCAGGGACAGTATCAAAATCAAGTTCATGCATACGGTAGGGACATATTCTCGTATTTGTCCGAACTGATTATCAATACATTACAAGCGGACAAATACGAGAATATGTCCCTACCGTATGCTTCTTTTGCACACAGCAAATTTTAAACAGATGTTTATACTGTTATTATAGGAATGTCAAGTACAGAGGAAATCTTTGCCAATGTAGCAAGAGTGAAATTATGTCCTCCGCCAACCCATTTTGACACTGCGGATTCAGAAGTTCCTATGCGATTGGCAAATTCCTTTTGGGATAATCCAAGATGATGCAGCCGTTCGTCAATCTTATCAGCTATGCTATAAGACCACTCTATCTGTTGCTTGATTTCCCGCGGTGTTTCATCAACAACCGTTTGGAAGAGATGAGCCGTTTCAACTGCCTGTTTCATAGTTCAAATGTTTTATCATCAATACCACTTATAGAAGTTGTCTCTATCTTCACAATTCCTTTTCGTTCTGCATGGCGAAGTAACTCATCCAATTTTTGCAAACTAACAACATAACCAGTCAACTCTTTATCTTCATTATAGGTTTTTGTTGTCTTTTGTCCTCCATTTCCGACTATGAGAACGCTATCCGATAACCGTAAACAATATAAACGCAATTTTCCTGACTGTATTGGAAGAGCAACAACTCTGTCACGCATCTTTCCTTCCGGTCGGAAATAACGTTCCAAGAAACCTACTGCATTCAGCATACGCTGTAAAGCGGTAAGAATTTTCTGCAAATCCGGTTGGAGGGTCGCATTTTCATGTCCTTTCATAATGAATTTCTGGAACTCGGTGTAACTTTCACCCTCAAAGATGATGGTGAATATGCCAGCACTCTCTGTCTGTAGAACGGATTGAATCGTTGCTTTTGTCATGTGCGTTTGTTATTGTTTGATTGCAAAGATATAAATAAAAAACAGCACTATTATCTTAAAAGGTAATTATTTGCCATTTCCTAAGCAATGTTTAACATTTAAACCCTGGTGTCCGCTTAATATATTCTACAATCTGTAAATACACACCACAAAGTCACGACATGCCATATAATGTGCATATTTATACCATTTTAAGGGCTAAAACTATCGAAAAGATAGCAAAAAGACGGTTTTACTTACATTTTATTTCAAACAAATCAGCATTTTTAAATATTTTTATTAATTTTACAACGTAATGTAACTATTCAGCGATTAGGCTATAGCCCAAATAATGTCATTAGACAGTACTCCG
>NZ_URNN01000016.1 GCF_900549175.1 uncultured Prevotella sp.
GCAGACTCGGGGCACCAAAACGGTGTGACAACAGGGACGAAAAGGCATTTCCGCCGCTCTATTTCGAGAAAAAAGAAATGTTAAATTTTAGGAATTATTCTGACTGAAAGACATAAAAAGCGCCCCGTCTTTTCATAGGCATTGCCTCAGAGAAACGCCGAAGTTGTTCTTAAACGCCGAACAACTGCCACCGGTACATTGTGTTAAACAATATTAAAAACAGGGAGGAGTAAAACATAAATAACATTTAATTAATATAAATTATTACCTTTGCAGAATATTATACTCCCGTAAGGGAAAAGATGAATATTAACAATATATTAAAATTATGAGTATACATAGCACATTGTTACACAAGACATTAGCCATGCTGTTCCTTCTCGCAATGACAGGAACGGGATGCAAGATTTTATGAATGTAACTTATTTGATTTTCAGAAACTATAAAATATGATAAAATGATGGACAATAATGCTTTTTCTACAAAAGTGGTGTTAGCTGCAATACTGTTGACGAGTATCGCCAACAGCGCATTGGGACAGGATGTTCCCATTACGATGAGACAGACCGCGTCAGCGTCACCACAAAATGAAATAAAAATGTATTTTTTGGAAAATGACACATTAATGAACTTTGTTGGAAGAAGTTCATGTTACGTGAAAAAACAGAAAGAGAAATTCCTTATACTTTTTACTTTGGATATTCCATACAGCAGACACGAAAAGTTGCAAAGAGTTTTGGCCAAGAAACTGTTTGATATTGACGGATTTTCCTTTATAGATGCACTCAAATTGTATAGAGACCAGCATGATGAGGTATATGATTTGGGGGAATGGAAAGGCAAGGGTAATTTTGTTGAAATCCAAAACCGTATAACGTCTGTTTACAAGAAACGGTTTGTTGAGTATACCTACAGAGTGAAAAGAACAGTAAGGAAATTTAATAAGAATACTGATGACGCTCTTCCGAAAGAAGTTAATTTTGAACACTATTTATACGACTCGAAAACGGAGAAGATTATTACTGTCGCAGATATCCTCACACCTGAAGTAATCAGCAAATATGATTTGGATGCCACAAGTACAGATATAACGATTTTTGGCGATTCTTGTTTTGTAAAAGGGAAATCGGACAGATCTCGACTTTTCGATCTGAAAGACAAGTCTTTGTCGGATTTTACAGGAGAATTTAAGAATTTCATTATCGAAAAGAGAATAGAGGAGGAGGAAGATAAAAAGGTTTGGGAATATGTGGAAGATGCACCGACATTCCCTGGCGGTGACGTTGAGTTGATCAAATGGCTGTCGAACAACATCCAATATCCTAAATCGGCGAAGATAAAAGGTATGCAGGGACGTGTAATTGTTAAATTTGTAGTCAAGAAGGATGGCACTATCGGTGATGCCAAAGTTGTGAGAAGCGTTGATCCGTTACTCGATAAAGAAGCACTTCGCGTAATCAAGGCAATGCCACAATGGACGCCCGGAAAACAGGACGGCAAGGCTGTTGCGGTCTATCGCACATTGCCTGTCCCATTCACACTGCAAAAACAATCTGCTATGGCCGACAACAAAGCAGTAGCGCAGACAGATGCGGAATCGCAGATAACAAAGCCAAAGAAAGATTCGGAAGTTGCCAAAGAAAAGCCTTTGGAATTGGAGGTTGTAGATGTGATGCCCTCGTTCCCCGGAGGAGATTCTGCGCTGATGAAGTGGTTGTCTCAAAACATCAAATACCCGGCCATTGCAGAAGAAAACGGTGTACAGGGACGTGTCATCGTAAAATTCGCTGTAGACAAGGACGGCAGCATCTACGATCCAAAAGTTCTTAGAAGCGTCGACCCGTCGCTTGACAAGGAAGCCCTGCGTGTGGTCAAGGCCATGCCTCGCTGGATTCCCGCCAAAAAGAACGGCCATCCGGTGTCTGTATATTTCACCATGCCCGTGACATTCCAGTTGCAGTAAAATAATAATTAAAGTTACAATAATTATGAATAACAGAATTTTAGCAATCGTATTCTCATTGTTTGTATTGGCAAACAATGTATTTGCCGACAAGGAAAGCGACGCGTTTCTTGAAAATGTGGCTCAGGCAAAACCTGACATGAGTTTGGAGAACGGTGCACAAACTTTTAAAGTCAGCACATCGTATAAAGGAAAGGTATTCACCTTAGAACTTCTTTGGGAGACGGACGATCCAGATGATTTCAATGCCATGGCAGAAAAGAGCTTGGCTTCACTTGCCAGCAATAATGAGATAATGGAATTGGAGGCATTGGCCATGGAAAGGGCGCATAACGGATTCATTGCCAATATGATAAAGTCGAATGCCAAATTCAAGCGCGTTGTGAAGATAGGCAAAAGCGGCAGGTATTATGAGTGGATGATGAAGGGTAAGCAAATGAAAAGCATCAATATTTCCGATACCGTCAATGTGGACAAAATTCAGCTTGAGCTCCAGCTGCGTACCATAAATGCCGGACTTCCTGCCACTGTTGATGAAGAAATCACTCTGAACAGAATGTCGATAGACGGAAAGGCTCTTATTATGGAAGTAATCATGAGTGAAAAATCCCTGACCATCGACAAGATAGAAGAGATGAAAGATGTATTGGAAGTGATGTATGTCAATATTTTGAAGAGCGGCATGTTCGGCAAATACGCAGAACAGAGTGCCAAGGCTAATTTGGACTATGTAATAAGGATGCGTGGCGCCGTTTCACACAAGTGTACCGACATTACGATACCTCTGTCACGAGCAAAAGAGCTGTTTGACCCGACCAACCCTCTTGACAGCATTGATGTGGCTATGGCTACCTCTGTATATTTTTGCAAAAAACAACTCCCTATTAAATTCAATTCTGGAAAAACTATTGTAGGCATAGAATATGCAGACAAGACTCTGTCATATATAGCAGATGTAGAGGGTAGAGACGTTGAGATAATTCATGATTTTAATGAGATAGGCAAACTGGATCTTTGTTTTTCCAATTTTTCCGGATTTACAGAAACTTTGCCTGCTGATGTTCGTAAATTGAATGATTTGAAGATGAAGTTTGTATACCGCAATCCCCAATGGGACAAAGATATAATATATGAAACTGGTTTGCAGCATCTTTTGCGTATTGTGGATGATGAAGAGTATCGAGATTCACTGCAATTGGCCCAAATTGCAGAACTTTACAATCTGTATAGAAAAAGTAACAATGAAATGAAGGAGGTTCATTCATTTGACGGCAATGTTTATACCATGAGAATCATGATAAATGACAAGAATGTTTTGCCTCAAAGACTTATCCGACGTCTGACGTATGCAAAATTGGCCAACATGTTGAAGACCGATTACAAGAGTATATCTGAAATCTTGTGCCGAAGGAAGAAAAATCTGACATTCAGTGTAAAGAACACGGTGACGGGGAAAGAGGAGTCTATGGAAATATCATATATAAACTTACAATGAAAAAACTGATATTGCGATGCACAGTATTTGTTTCGTGCAGCATTGTTTTGCTATTGGCTTCGTGTGGCAACAAGGTTAAACCCAACTATGATATACCTGATGAGATTTTGGACGCCAAAATGCAAGAATTAATAGAAAAACTCAATAGAGATTTGCCCATGCTTATAGATGGTATTGGATCAAAAGTATCGGAGGCATATGACAATAAGCGTAAGACTATGATATCCACTTACGAAGTGGGCTGGGGAGTCGCTCTAAATAAGGTATTGAACAGCAATCCTGAAAATGCGAAATACAGGAGGATCTATAATCTGTCTTTTGTTGAGAATCCTCAAGAAATGGCACGGTTTGGATTGGATATGGAGGAAGTGTTTTACTATTATAATTTAAAAAAGGGCTGTAAGGATACCATTTCTGTGACATTAACCAACAAAGAATTGCGCAGAGCTTTGGAGGACACACGCTATCGCGACTCGGCATCGGTGGTGTGGCTAACGTATCTTTACAATGATGAATACTCTTACAAATCCAAAGGAAAAACAAAATTTATACTTAAAGATACGGTAGAGAACAACTGTTTTGTGAGGACTGTCGTAGTTTGCCGGCGCAGTGTCTTCGATACGTACAAGTCAATAATTGATGAAATGGTACTTGAAGAATCTCGCGATGGTAATAGCCGCGAGTGTTTCGATAGGCTTGGAAATGCCGAATTGGACTTTGTGGTAAGATATGTTGATGCCCAAAGCGGTGAGTTTGTTGAAGGCAAGCTCCCATATAAAGCATTTAAACATTGATGGCAGCTGAAACGTTATAGACTATAATCCTTCATCAAATGACATGAAAGTATGTAGTTTTAGCATTTCGTGAAAGAGGGTACCCCTGATTATTGGTATACCCTCTTTAAAATTGTCCTACAGACAGTTATTTTAGTTTGACATTCTGTTTAGACAACCATTCTTTATAGGTATCTCCGATAGACGTGCCTAATTGTGCCGCAGCCGTCACGATTTCCTTCATGTCAAACGAATCGACATATTTCCGGTAAGCAGGCATCTTATTGAGTCCGATGCCAAAGTCAAGGTCTTCGTCCGTAAGTGTACCATAAGCAGCATTGGCCATTTGAATGGGAAAATTCTCTTCCATAAATTTTATCAAAGACTCGATGGCTTGCATTTGCTCCCCATTTGCTTCAGGATTCAAGGCAGCAAGACCCTTTATCATATCTATGGCTGAGTCCATCGATTTGGCCAAGAATCCTCCCTTATAATATTGTGCAAACTTTTGGGCATATTCATCAGGGCAAGTGTATTCGGTCTTGGCAGGGTTTGATGGGTCGACTTCACCAATATTAGCCATAATTTCGGGCAGTTTCTTGTTGATGGCGGAGAAATGTTCATTATGCCGACGCCCCTCCTCTGTTTGGAGTTTCTCTATTATCTCTTTTATCTCCTCCGTTGTAATCTTGCCTTTGAACATGCTTACGAAAACAGGCTTCATTATTTCGTCCTCAAAGTTCTCGTCAAGAAACTGTTGTGCCAATGCATCGCCACGGTCAGCACTTTCCGGTGCGAGCAAGGCCTTGTTGTATTCCATCATTGCAGGAATCATCTTGCCTTTGGCCTCTTCAAAGTCTTCTGCTTGTCCGGAAAGCTTTACAAGCTCCATTACGGCATCGCCGAAGTCGTCTTTTTCAACATTCTTGCTGTTTGTGCAAGCGTAGACAGTGGTGATCAACATGATCATCACAATCTGGCAACTAAATAATCTCATGATCTTCTTCATTTTGTTGTAGTTTTAAATGATTAATAAATGTAATTTTAACTTAAAGTCAATTCATTGGGTCTACATTACAGACTTCATGCTATAGACAGTCTACCAGTCTGTTAAATAGGTCAGTACCTATAAAAGTCAACAAAGACATCAACAAATGTACAACTTTTATTTGATATTTTAGCCGGCATGATGTCTTTTTTAATTAATTTTAAACAACAGACGGACAGATTCTTTGTCAAGTATATTTTTAAATCATGAATTATCGCCCGATTTAACCGTATTCTCACTTTTTTGATGTATTTTTGTGCCGTTTTTATAAAGACACTACTTGATTATGACCGACAGCATAGACAACAAGCAGACGGGAAGGCCGGATGCCATGAGCGGCAACATGACGCTACGCACCGAAGGGCTGGTGAAGCGCTACGGCAAGCGCACCGTGGTGAATGACGTGTCGATAAACGTACGTCAGGGTGAGATTGTGGGACTGCTCGGACCCAACGGAGCGGGCAAGACTACGTCGTTCTACATGACAACGGGACTCATCGTGCCCAACGGCGGCCACATTTTTCTCGACGACCTCGACATTACCGACTATCCGGTATACAAGCGTGCACAGGCCGGCATAGGTTATCTGGCGCAGGAGAACAGCGTGTTCCGCAAACTGAGTGTTGAAGACAACATTATGGCCGTGCTCGAAATGACCCGGCTCACACGTCAGGAACAGCTCGCAAAGCTGGAGAGTCTGATAAGTGAGTTCCGTCTGCAAAAGGTACGCAAAAACACAGGCGACCGCCTTTCCGGTGGTGAACGCCGCCGTACCGAGATAGCCCGGTGTCTGGCCATAAACCCAAAGTTTATAATGCTTGACGAACCTTTTGCCGGTGTAGACCCCATTGCCGTGGGCGACATACAGAAGATAGTATGGCAGCTGAAAGACCGCAACATCGGCATACTCATCACCGACCACAACGTGCACGAGACGCTGAGCATCACCGACCGCGCCTACCTGCTTTTCGAGGGCCGCATACTTTTTCAGGGCAATCCCGAGGAACTTGCCGCCAACAAGATTGTGCGCGAGAAATATCTCGGCCGCGACTTCGTGCTGCACAAGAA
Organism: uncultured Prevotella sp.; assembly: GCF_900549175.1. Lineage (GTDB taxonomy): Bacteria > Bacteroidota > Bacteroidia > Bacteroidales > Bacteroidaceae > Prevotella. Next base: position 6,348 of record NZ_URNN01000016.1, read on the forward strand.
GGACTTCCAAATGGAGGAATAAAAAGATTTCAGGAGTTAAAGGAGTTACCGCTCCCTGCGGGCGCTCTTTTTAGGAGTTATAGGAGTTAAAGGGAGTTACCGCTCCCTGCGGGCGCTCAGGAGTTAAAGCCAATACCGGCATAAAGGATGATTTGTTCAAGGATATAATCATCATTATAAAGATTAACTATAATGCAGACACATCCAATCGAGTCCTTTATGCCGGTATTGGCTTTAACTCCTGAGCGCCCGCAGGGAGCGATAACTCCCTTTAACTCCTTTAACTCCTAAAAAAGCAAACTGTTAAAATATCGTAAACGTTAGGTGTTTACGGCATTTATCCGTATTTTTGCACCTCGTAAAAAAATGACTAATACATTAATAAATAGCAAAAGATGAATATTTCATTTGAAAACCCCGACAAAATCAACGGTCTTATGACCCTGACTTTCGAGAAGGATGACTATCAGCCTGAAGTAGACAAGCAGCTGAAAAACTACCGCAAGAAGGCCAATGTGCCCGGTTTCCGCCCCGGCCAGGCCCCAATGGGAATGATCAAGCGCCAGTTCGGTACATCGGTAAAGATGGATGTGGTGAACAAGATGCTTGGTGAGAAGCTTTACGAATATGTACGCGAGAACAAAATACAGATGCTTGGCGAACCCCTGCCGAGCGACAAGCAGAAAATGATCGACCCTGAAAAGGACGAGACAATGGAGTTTGTCTTCGACATCGCCGTGGCTCCCGAATTCAAGGCCGAGGCTACTGCTGACGATACCGTTGACTACTACAACATCGAGGTTGATGATGCCCTGATAGACAAGCAGGTTGACATGTTCTGCTCACGCAGCGGCCACCATGAGAAGGTGGAGGCATACGACCCCGCACAGAACGACATTCTGAAAGGCGACCTGCGCGAGCTTGATGCCGACGGCAACGTGAAGGAAGGCGGCGTGACCGTTGAAGGCGCAGTCATGATGCCCGAATATATAAAGGTGGACGAGCAGAAGAACCTGTTCAACGAAGCAAAACTTGGCGACATCATCACATTCAACCCTCGCAAGGCTTACCCTGACAACGACTCCGAGGTGGCTTCACTCCTGAAGATAGACAAGGAGAAGGTGGCTGAGACAACAGCCGACTTCACATTCCAGATTACCGAGGTGTCACGTTACGTTAAGGCTGAGGTGAATCAGGAGCTGTTCGACCAGGTGTTCGGCAAGGACAACGTAAAGGACGAGGCCGACTTCCGCCAGAAGATTGCCGAAGGCATCAAGGCACAGCTCGCCATAGAAACCGACTATAAGTTCCTGCTTGACATGCGTGCTTATCTGGAGAACAAGGTTGGTGACCTGCAGTTCCCCGACGCCCTGCTCAAGCGCATCATGCTCAACAACAACAAGGACAAGGACGAGAAGTTCGTTGATGACAACTACGAGGCCAGCATCAAGGAGCTCAAGTGGCACCTCATCAAGGAGCAGCTCGTTGAGGCCAACGGCATCAAGGTGAACGACAAGGACATCAAGACCGTTGCAATAGATTCTGCCCGCGCACAGTTCGCACAGTACGGCATGACAAACGTGCCCGACGAGTACCTCGAGAAATATGCCGATGACATGATGAAGGAGCGCAAGAACATCGACTCTCTCGTAGACCGCGCCATCGACGTAAAGCTCATCGAGGCTCTCAAGAGCGTGGTCAAGCTCAACGAGAAAACGATGTCACTCGATGACTTCAACAAGATGATGCAGGAAAAATAATTGTTTTTTCTAAAAAATAATCTCACAATTAAGGAGGTTATCGACTTTTTTTATTAATTTTGTTCCAACGAACAGAATAAAAAGGTCGATAACCTCTTTTTCTTTCGGCTTGAATAAAGAAAGGAAACAAAAAATGATGAACGATTTCAGAAAATATGCAACTAAGCATTTAGGCATCAACGGCCTTGTGTTTGACGAAGTGGTGAGCTCACAAGCCCAGTACCTCAATCCCTATATCCTTGAGGAACGCCAGCTCAACGTGACCCAGATGGACGTGTTCTCACGCCTGATGATGGACCGCATCATCTTTCTCGGAACGCAGATTGACGACTATACGGCCAACACCCTGCAGGCACAGCTGCTCTATCTCGACTCGGTAGACTCGGGTAAGGACATCTCGATATACATCAACTCGCCCGGCGGAAGCGTGACGGCCGGACTGGGCATATACGACACCATGCAGTTCATATCGAGCGACGTGGCAACCATCTGCACAGGCATGGCGGCATCAATGGCAGCCGTACTGCTCGTGGCCGGTGCCGAGGGCAAGCGTTCGGCGCTTACACACAGCCGCGTGATGATACACCAACCGCTGGGTGGCGTGCAGGGCCAGGCTTCAGACATAGAGATAGAGGCCAAAGAGATAATGAAGTTCAAGAAAGAACTCTATACCATCATATCAAATCACTCACATACCCCCTATGACAAGGTGTGGAACGACTCCGACCGCAACTACTGGATGACGGCAGACGAGGCCAAAGAGTATGGAATGATTGACAATGTGTTGACCAGGAAAAAGTAAGAAGTGGTGGCGATGAAGAAAGTGTGCAGCTTCTGCGGCCGTGGAGAGAAAGAGGTGAACGTGCTCATCACTGGTCTCAACGGATTTATCTGTGAGGATTGTACCGCACAGGCTTACCAGATAATACAGTCTGCCGGTTTGGCAGAACAGACAGGGAAGAAGACGGCCGGCAACGAAAAGTTCAAGGTGAAGAAAGTGCCCAAGCCGAAAGAGATAAAGACCTACCTCGACGAATATATCATCGGGCAGGACGAGGCAAAGCGGTTTCTCTCGGTGGCAGTATACAACCATTACAAGCGCCTGCAGCAACCTGCCGATGACAACGGCGTGGAGATAGAGAAGAGCAATATAATAATGGTGGGAAGCACCGGCACGGGAAAGACCCTGCTGGCACGCACCATAGCCAAACTGCTTGATGTGCCGTTCACCATTGTCGACGCGACGGTGTTTACCGAAGCCGGATATGTGGGTGAGGATGTGGAGAGCATACTGTCACGCCTGCTTCAGGTGGCCGACTATAACGTTGAAGCTGCCGAACGTGGTATAGTCTTCATTGACGAGATTGACAAGATAGCCCGCAAGAGCGACAATCCGTCAATCACGCGCGACGTCAGCGGCGAAGGCGTGCAGCAGGGACTGCTCAAACTGCTTGAAGGCACAATCGTCAATGTGCCGCCAAAAGGCGGACGCAAGCATCCCGACCAGGACTACATACACGTGGACACAAGGAACATACTGTTCATCTGCGGCGGTGCTTTCGACGGCATCGAACGCAAGATAGCCCAGCGCATGAACACCCACGTGGTGGGTTACAATTCGGTGCAGAGCGTGCGCAAGATAGACAAGGGAGACCTCATGCAGTACATCCTGCCGCAAGACCTGAAGTCGTTCGGACTGATACCCGAAATCATCGGCCGTCTGCCGGTGCTCACATTTCTCAGGCCACTTGACCGCGAGGCTTTGGCCAAGATTTTGTCGGAGCCCAAGAACTCCATCATCAAGCAGTATGTCAAACTGTTTGAGATGGACGGCGTAAAGCTCACATTCAGTGACGAGGCGCTGAATCTTGTGGTCGACAAGGCTGTTGAGTATAAATTGGGAGCGCGCGGACTGCGTTCGATCGTTGAGAGCATAATGACCGACGCCATGTTTGAGGTGCCGTCGAAAAAGGTCAAGTCATTTGAGGTCACCCTCGACTATGCCCGTAGACAGCTCGACAAATCCTATCTTCACAAGTTGGAGTCATAAACAATAAATATCTATAATCACGAAATATGGCAGATAAAGTGAATCTCACGGAGTCTCTGAAGAGATATTTTGGCTTTGACAAGTTCAAAGGTGATCAGGAAGCCATAATAAGGAATGTCCTTGCCGGCAAAGACACGTTCGTACTCATGCCTACCGGCGGTGGCAAGTCGCTCTGTTATCAGTTGCCGTCATTGCTGATGGAAGGCACGGCGATAGTCATCTCACCGTTGATTGCCCTGATGAAGAATCAGGTGGATGCCATCAGCAACCTGTGCGAGACAGAAGGCGTAGCTCATTATCTGAACTCGTCGCTCAACAAGGCAGCCATCGATCAGGTGAAAAACGATATCCGGGCCGGGCACACCAAGCTGCTTTATGTGGCTCCGGAGTCACTGACGAAAGAGGACAACGTGGAATTTCTCAAGACCGTGAAGATTTCTTTCTATGCCATTGACGAGGCTCACTGCATATCGGAGTGGGGGCACGACTTCCGTCCGGAATACCGGCGCATACGTCCTATCATCAATGAAATAGGCATTGCACCTGTCATTGCCCTTACTGCAACGGCCACTGACAAGGTACGCACGGACATCAAGAAGAACCTCGGCATGCCCGATGCCATGGAGTTCAAGAGTTCGTTCAACCGTCCCAACCTTTATTACGAGGTGCGTCCGAAGACTAAGGATGTGGACAAGGACATCATAAAGTTTATCAAACTGCACCCCGGAAAGAGCGGCATAATCTATTGCCTCTCACGCAAGAAGGTGGAGGAACTGGCCGCGATATTACGTGCCAACGAGATAAAGGCGGCGGCATATCATGCCGGACTCGATTCGTCCACACGTTCACAGACACAGGATTACTTCCTGATGGAAAAGATTGACGTGATTGTGGCAACAATAGCTTTCGGCATGGGCATCGACAAGCCCGACGTGCGTTTCGTGATACATTATGACATACCAAAAAGTCTTGAAGGATACTATCAGGAGACCGGACGTGCCGGACGTGACGGCGGCGAAGGGCTTTGCATCACATTCTATTCCCACAAGGATTTGCAGAAACTCGACAAGTTCATGGAAGGGAAGCCCGTGGCCGAGCAGGACATAGGACGGCAACTGCTTCAGGAGACAGCGGCATACGCCGAGACATCGGTGTGCCGCAGGAAGATGCTGCTGCACTATTTCGGCGAGGTGTACGATGCCGACAACTGCGGCAACTGCGACAACTGCCAGCACCCCAAGGAGAAAATCAAGGCAGAGAACCTGTTGCAGATAGCCCTTAAAGCCATTGTTGCCATCAAGGAGAACTTCCGGTCAGACTATGTGATAGATTTCATAACCGGACGCGAGACGGATGAGATTTTGGCTCATAAGCATAATACCCTTGAAGAGTTCGGGTCTGGTGAAGATGAAGACGAGAAGATATGGAATCCGCTTATCCGGCAAGCACTTATCGCCGGTTACATAAAGAAGGATGTCGAGAACTACGGTTTACTGAAAATAACACCCGATGGTAAGAAATTTATGAAAAAAGTAGAACCGTTTATGATTGTAATGGATAAAGATTTTAACGAAGACGATGATATGATGATGGAGCATGAAGTGGGTACAAGTGCGCTTGACCCCATGCTCAACTCGATGCTGAGAGATTTGCGCAAAAAAGTCTCGAAGAAGATGGAACGTCCGCCATACGTGATTTTTCAGGACGTGTCACTTGAACAGATGGCAACCGACTATCCCGTGACGCTCGACGAACTGAAAAACATACAGGGCGTGGGCGAAGGCAAGATAAAGCAGCCTTATGCCAAACAGTTTGTCGATTTGATAAAACGTTATTGCGACGAGAACGACATCGTGCGTCAGGCCGACTTGCGTGTGCGTACAGTTGCCAAGAAGTCGGTGCTTAAGGTGAGCATCATCCAGAGCATCGACCGCCAGATAGCTCTGGACGACATCGCCAACGCAAAGGGGATAGAGTTTGAGGAACTGCTCGACGAGGTGGAAGCCATCGTTTATTCCGGTACCAAACTCAACATTGACTATTTCCTGGAAGACGTGATGGACGAAGACCATGTTGACGACATCTATGATTATTTCCAGAACTCGGAGACCGACGACCTGGAGACTGCCATAGACGAATTGGGCGAGGACTATTCGGAAGACGAGATACGCCTTGTACGCATCAAATTCATATCGGAGATGGCCAACTGATATGACATACGTCCAACAGTGACATATCGGGGGAATCCGGCAGACGGCCGGCTTGTTCCTTATATATAAGATAAGGAGTTGTATCAAAACGCTGATACAACTCCTTTTTTATGTGCCGGATATTAATGGTCTTCCGGAATGATATCAGACAGATTGACCGTACCGTTTATATCACAAAGTTTGCGAAGCCCATGTTACAAGGGCTTTATGATACAAAAAGAGAAGTTTATGTAACATATAGAATCTTCGGAACGGCCGATAATTCCTAACTTTGCAAGCAGAATGTTTTTTTTCAGTCTAAAAGAAAACTTAATGAATAATATGACAAACAACAAAATCACGCTTCGTGAAAAGGTTGGATACTCGCTTGGTGACGTGGCAGCCAATCTGGTATTCCAGATGATGATGATATTCCAGCTGAAGTTCTACACAGATATCTTCGGGCTGGATGGTGCCATAGCCGGCAGTGTGCTGCTCATCGCCCGCATCGTGGACGCCTTTGTCGATCCGGCGGTGGGTATAATAACCGACCGTACCAATACCCGTTGGGGCAAATACCGTCCGTGGGTGCTGTGGACAGCCATACCGTTCTGTGTGTTCTATGTACTGGCTTTCTGGAATCCCGGTATCGAGGACAAGGGACTTGTCGCCGTTTATGCCACGGTGAGCTATGTGCTGCTGATGACGATGTATTCGTTCAACAACACTCCTTATTCGTCTCTTGGCGGAGTGATGACGGGCGACATCCGCGAGCGCACCAGCATCACGAGCATACGTTTTATAGGCAGCACCATCGCACAGTTTGTCGTTCAGGGTTTGACGCTGCCGCTCGTGGCCAAGTTCGGCGGCGGCGACGACCGCCACGGATGGCTCTGCACCATAAGTCTTTTTGCGGCCGTGTGTCTTGTATGTTTCATAGTGACATTCCTGTCGGCCCGCGAGCGCATCGCTCCCCCACCCCAGCAGAAGATGAACGTGCGTGAGGATATGCGTGAGCTTGTTGCCAGCGTGCCATGGCGTTCGATGTTCGTGCTCACGTTGTTTGTCTTCATCACACTTGCCATGTGGGGCTCTGCCATGAGCTTCTACTTCCAGTCGTACGTCGACCAGCATGCCCTTTACAATTTCCTCAACGATGTAGGCCTTGTGGCCGCCGCGGGTGAAGACTCCGGTATGGGGCATACGCTGCTCGGGGCATTCAACCTTGTGGCGCACAGTGAGGCCGACGCCTATGCCATAGGCTTCTCGCTCTTCAACATGGTGGGAGCTATAGTGCAGTTTCTTGGAGTGATAACCCTCTCCACGTTCCTTGCCAACAGATATGGCAAGAAGCAGACATTCATAGTCTGCCTCACCCTTACGGCCGTGTTCACCGCAATGTTCTATCTGCCGCAGCCCGGCGATGTGCACCTGATGTTCGGACTTTGCGTACTGAAGTCATTGGCCTATGCTCCCACGGTACCCCTGCTTTGGGCGATGATAGGCGACGTGGCCGACCATATAGAATATGTAAACCATCGCCGCGCCACCGGTCTGTGCTTCTCCGGCGTGGTGTTTGCCCTGAAGGCCGGACTCGGCCTCGGCGGTGCATTTGCCGGACTGATACTCTCCGTGTTCGGATTCCAGTCGGGCGGAACCGAGCTACAGAGCGACAGTGCGATAGACGGCATACAGATAGCGGCAAGCATCGTTCCCGCCATACTTTTCGGTGTAGGTGTTGTGGCGCTGTTCTATTATCCCATAACGAAACAGTTTAACGAGAAGATGCAGGCTGAGCTTGCCGAGCGGCGGAAATGACGGTCTAACGACGATTGACATACCAGCAGAATCTTATAATATTCAATTATAGAACATGAAGAGATTTATGATTGCGGCGGTTGCCGCGCTATTACAGACAGCCTCTTTGCAGGCTCAGGGACTGAAAGACGTGATGGGCGGCGACGTGCTCATCGGAGTAGCCGTAAACACGAGACAGGCATCCGGCGACATGCCTGAGGCCAACGCCGTGGTAAGCAAGCATTTCAACAGTGTGGTGGCTGAAAACTGCATGAAGTCGGAGGTGGTACAGCCGGAGGAGGGAAAATTCCGTTTCGGCAGCGGTGACAGCCTTGTCACGTTTGCGCGCAACCACAACCTTACGTTGGTAGGCCACTGTCTTGTATGGCACTCGCAGGCTCCGCACTGGTTCTTCACCGACAAGAAAGGGCAGCCCGTTAGCCGCGAGGTGCTCATCAAGCGCATGCAGAACCACATACGGAAGGTGGTGAAGCACTATAAGGGCAAGGTTCACGGTTGGGATGTGGTTAATGAGGCCATAGAGGATGACGGTACATTCCGCAAATCGCCCTTCTATAATATAATAGGTGAAGACTTTATCGAGATTGCCTTCCGCACCGCCCACGAGGCCGACCCCAATGTGGAGCTTTACTACAACGACTATTCGATGGGGAGTCCGGCAAAACGCGAGGCGGTGTGCCGTCTTGTGCGCAACCTGAAGGCAAAGGGCCTGCGTATCGACGCCGTGGGCATGCAGAGCCACAACGGGCTAGACTATCCCAACCTTGCCGACTATGAGGCAAGTATCGACGCTTTTGCCTCCTGCGGAGTGAAGGTGATGGTAACGGAGCTTGACCTCAATGTGCTCCCCGCACCCGAGGGATTCGGCGGAGCCGCCGTAGAACAGAATTATGAATACCGCAAGTTGCTCAACCCATACACAGAGGGGTTGCCCGACAGTGTATACCGCAAGTTTGAGCAGCGTTATCTCGACCTGTTCGACATATACAGCCGCCACCGCCACCAGATTAGCCGCATAACATTCTGGGGCATCAGCGACCTGGAGTCGTGGCTCAACGGCTGGCCCGTGCCCGGACGCACTAACTATCCGTTGTTCTTCGACCGTAAATATCATGAGAAGCCTGTTATAAAGAAGGTGATGGATCTGTGGAAGAAAGGCGGCAAATGACGTGAATGACAACATCAACAACATACAAGAACCAAAAACAAATATAACGATGAAAGAACCAAGATATATTTTCCCCAGTGACTATATGGCCGACCCGTCGGCACATGTTTTCAACGGCAAGCTGTACATCTACCCGTCGCACGATTGGGAGTCGGGAATACCGGAAAACGACAACGGCGACCACTTCAACATGCGCGACTACCACTGCCTGCAACTCGATGACCCGCAAAACGGCGAGGCGCGCGACTGCGGCCTGATGCTCAGCGTCGAGCAGATACCCTGGGCGGGAAGACAACTGTGGGACAGCGACGTTGTGGAAAAGGACGGACGTTATTATCTGATTTTCAGCATGAAGGACAAGAACGACATCTTCCATCTCGGTGTGGCCGTCAGCGACACCCCCGAAGGTCCGTTCGTACCGCAGGCCGACCCCATACGCGGTTCCTACTCGATAGACCCATGTGCCTTCCGCGATGATGACGGCAGCATATACGTTTATTTCGGTGGCATTTGGGGAGGACAGTTGCAGCGTTACCGCGACAACAAGGCTCTTGAGAGCGCACGGTTGGCCGAGGGTGATGAGCCCGCCCTGCCGTCGCGCGTAGCCCGCATGACCGACGATGTGCTGCAGTTTGCCGAGGAGCCGCGCCCCGTGCTTGTGGTCGATGACAACGGCCTGCCGCTGAAAGCCAACGACCCACACCGTTTCTTCGAGGCATCGTGGATGCACAAGTATAACGGCAAGTATTATTTCTCATATTCCACGGGCGACAGCCACCTGTTGTGCTATGCCGTCGGTGACAATCCCTACGGCCCGTTCACATACCGCGGTGTATTGCTCGAGCCGGTGGTGGGCTGGACCACGCACCACTGCATCACGGAGTTTGAAGGCCGGTGGTATCTTTTCCATCACGATTGCGTGCCGTCAGACGGCAAGACATGGCTCCGCAGTCTCAAGGTGGCGGAGATAGAATATGACGGGGACGGAAATATTAAGTTAGTTGTATAATGTAATATATGTAAGTCAGACAGTTGGTGAACTGAGACTTCTGAGGTAGTTATCTGTAATGGTTATCTTGGTAAAATCGCAGAAGATGCGTCTTTTACCGGGGTAACCAGTTCTCTTTTTGTTTTTAAGTGGCTCTCACATGATGTTCTGTAACAATAAGAGAAGTAAATGAAACAAAAAGGAACGGTGAATAAGGCGAATTTGCTTAATTTTGCAACAAATCAACATTATGTCCTTGAGTTGGAAATGCGCAATAGTCGGGCGTTAATCCGCATGGAATTGACTGGTAGTCCACAAGGAGAATGTGACTGAAAACAAATAAAATTAATAGACAATGAACATCAAAGTGTTGCTAACCGTAATGTTGTCGTGCGCCTCCGCAATGCCGGGTATGGCGCAGACAGCCAATTACAAGTATTTCAAGTACACCGGAAACGACGCGCGGTTCGACAAGAGCTACGACGCCACCCGCCAGTATCTCAACCCAATCATTGCCGGATTCGCACCCGACCCGAGCATCTGCCGCAAGGGCGACACATATTATATGGTGAACTCATCGTTCACATTCTTTCCCGGAGTGCCCATCTACACGAGCAAGAACCTCACCGAGTGGCAGCATCTGGGCTATGTGCTCGACCGCGAGAGCCAGGTGCCACTGGCCGGCCAGAACGTGAGCGGCGGAATATTCGCTCCGGCGATATCGTATAACGAGAAGAACAAAACGTTCTACATGATAACCACCAACGTGGGTGCGGGCAACTTCTATGTGAAGACACAAGACCCCGCAAAGGGATGGAGTGAGCCGGTGTACCTGAGCGGCGTGGGTGGCATCGACCCATCGTTCTTCTTCGACAAGGACGGGCGCGGATACATCGTCAACAACGACGCGCCGTCGGGACAACCCCGCTACGAGGGTGAGCGCAGTATATGGATTCACCGGTTCGACGTGAAGGGCGACAGCCTTGTAGGCGAGGCGAAAGAGATATTGCGCGGAGGCACGCACGTGCAGGAGAACCCTATATGGATAGAGGGACCGCATCTGTTCCGCGTGGGCAAATGGTACTATCTGATGTGTGCAGAGGGCGGCACATGCGACCAGCACTCGGAGGTAATCCTGCGTGCGAAGAACCCTATGGGACCATGGGAGGAGTACACCGAAGGCAATCCCATCCTGACACAGCGCACGGGTCTCGACCCCAAACGTCCCGACATAGTTACGAGTGCCGGACACGCCGACATCGTGCAGACCCCCAAGGGCGACTGGTATGCCGTATTCCTCGCCTGCCGTCCGTATGAGGGTGACTTCTACAACACCGGCCGCGACACTTACATGCTGCCCGTAACGTGGAAAGACGGCTGGCCTGTAATTCTGGAAAAAGGTAAGGCCGTGCCCACTGTTGCAGACAGTCCGAAGGAATACGCCGGACAGCCCCGCACGGCGGAAAACCTCATGACGGGCAACTTCTCGTACACCGACCGCTTCGAGGGCGACAAGCTAAATATGCGGTGGAACTTCCTGCGTCAGGAGAAACCATTCTACAAGCTCGGCGCAGGCGGACTCACCATAACCCCCATGGCAGGCAACATCTACCGCCGCGACCCCATGTCGGCACTGTTCTGCCATCAGCAGCACACCGACTTCGAGGCCGAGACAGAGCTTGTCTACACACCGCGTACGGAAAACGACCTTGCCGGACTTGCACTGTTGCAGAATGAGGAATACAACTTCGTCTTCGGCAAGACGATTGTCAGCGGCAGGGTGGCACTGACGCTAAGACGCGCCGAGAAGACCGTGGTGGAAGTTGGCACGGTCTTCCTCACTGAAAATGAGGCCGCACGCCCGCTGCGTCTTAAAGTGGTAGGCCGCGGACGCTATTACGACTTCCTCTATGCCACAGAGGGCGGCGACTGGAATGTGGTTGCGCGCGGCGTGGATGCAGTCAACCTGAGCACCAACCGCTCCGGCGGCTTTATCGGAGCCTGCATAGGTCTATACGCCACGACGGCGGCCAACCACCAATAATGTATTATTACGAGGATGTATCAAAATGGCTACAAGTTGCATCCCTTGCATTTTGATACACCCTCATTTGTCTTACATCTTTTCAATTTCATAAAACAACAGCTTATGGAAGAGCGCATGGAAATTATCGCCGGATACTATGCCGGAGCCCGCGACAGGCTTGTGGAATATGTCGGGCGGCGCATTGGTAATCGTTTTTTGGCAGAAGACATGGTGCATGACGCTTTCATGCGCCTGATAACTACAGACAAGATGCTGACCGTGGCCACACTGCCGGCCCTGACATACACCATCGTACGCAATCTGCTTATAGACCATTTCCGCCGCCTTGCCTACGACAGCCAATATGCCGAGCATGTCAGCCACACGGCCACTTGTTCTGACGATGCCGGCAGCCTGTGCTCGCGGCACGAGGTGGAGGCTTGCCTTGAGCGCGGCCTTGCGCGCCTGCCGGAGCATTGCCGTGAGGTCTACCGCCTGCACATTTTCGGCGGCATGAAAATTGCCGAAATACAGCAGGCCACCGGCGAGGACTACAAGAAACTGGAGCACCGTCTGGGGCAAGCCCGCAAGCAGATGCGCCTTTACATGAAGCACTTCGCCTGACAAGCGGCACTCCGTCTTATTCTGACAATAATTATTTTAACCTTGTCTCCGGCGTTTTTCAAGCCGCCGGTTCTTGATATCAAATACCGATGCTGAAAAAAACAGGCACCGTCTGCGTTGTTGCACATGCAGCATGCAGACGGTGCCTGTGGTATCCGTCAAAACATTCGTGATTAACATATATTGTTACTATTCCTTTTATTTACAGTTATTTCGTGTGGTTATGTTACATGCGGTAAAGTGTGTGTAACTCTCGGTAAAAGGGAAATGGGATAAATGTTCTACTTTTGTGTTAAAATTTTAAACGTTAAACATAATTTAAAAAACCTAATGTAATGTATGCAAAAGTAACAAACAGTAAAACCGAGATTAAAGTAGAAAAAACTATGTATCAAAATCAAACAACATGAAGCAGCTAATAGAAGTTTTAAAACGAATTATGCCCGTTCTGTTATTGCTTGTTTTTGCTGTGGCCGATGCCACCGCACAGGGAAGCGGTATACAGATAAAGGGCGTGGTCGTTGACGCTAAGGGTGAGCCACTCATCGGTGCGTCGGTTGTAATCAAGGGAAATGCCGGCAAAGGTACGATAACCGACTTTGACGGCAATTTCAAGCTGAACGTTCCTTCGGAGCAGACCATCGTGGTGGTCAGCTACATCGGTATGAGCGCCAAGGAACTGAAAGTGGGAAGAGAGCGTACCTTTAAGGTCGTGATGCAAGACAACAGCCAACTGCAGGAGGTTATTGTCGTGGGTTACGGCCAGCAGAAAAAAGCCTCGGTGGTGGGTGCCATAACACAGACCACGGGCGAGGTGCTGCAGCGTGCCGCCGGTGTCACCGACGTTGGCGCGGCCCTCACGGGTAATCTGCCCGGTGTGGTTACCGTGGCCTCAAGCGGTATGCCCGGAGAGGAGGAACCGCAAATAACCATCCGCGGTGCCTCGTCGTGGAACAACTCGTCACCTCTGGTGCTTGTAGACGGTATCGAACGCCCCATGTCGAGTGTCGATGTGTCATCCGTAGCCACCATCTCGGTGCTCAAGGACGCTTCGGCCACAGCCGTTTACGGAGTGAAGGGTGCCAACGGTGTAATCCTTATCACCACCAAACGCGGTGCAGAAGGCAAGGCTCAGATAAGTGTGTCGGCAAACGCAGTGATGAAGATTCCCTCAAAGCTGCCCGCCAAATATGACGCGTATGACGCATTGCGCGCACGCAATACGGCCGTGGAGCACGAGTTGAACATCTACCCTGAAAGTTTTGCATACATGAAGCCTATGAGCCTCATACAAAACTACCGCAACCAGACCACCGTCGAGCAGCGCGAACGCTACCCCAACGTAGACTGGCAGGACGCTCTGTTCCGTGACTACGCCATGTCTTACAATGCCAATGTCAACGTGTCGGGCGGCACGAAGTTTGTGAAATACTTCGCCAGCGTCGACTTCGTGAGCGAGGGCGACCTCTACAAGAATTTCGGCAACGGTCGCGCATACGACACAGGATACGGCTACAACCGCGTCAACGTGCGTTCCAATCTCGATTTCAACATAACCAAGACCACGGTATTCAAGATGAATTTGGCCGGCTCCAACGCCAAGCGCGTATCGCCGTGGGCCAACAGCCAGCCTGCAGCCGGCGACTGGAGCATTTCGCAGCAATGGTCGGGAGCGTACAACATCGGTCCTGAGGCCTTCCTGCCAAAATACAGCGACGGCACATGGGGATTCCTGCCCGGTTCGACCAACGTGTCCAACTCGGCAGAGCTTGTGGCTCTCGGCGGTACGCAGGAACTGACCACCACCCGCATCACCACCGACTTCGTGCTCGAGCAGAATCTCGACTTCATCACAAAGGGACTGTCGGCCCGCGGTATGATTTCGTGGGACAACACATTCCTCGAGAATGGCCGCGGCATCAACGACATGTACCACGACCCTCAGCACAAGTGGATAGACCCCGAGACGGGCAACGTATATTATAAGGAAGCGTTCGACGGTTACGACCATTTCGACTTCACGAGCGGAAACCAGTGGACCACAGCCGGTGGAAACGTTGACAACAACTCCACACAGCGCAACCTCAACTACCAGTTGCAGCTCAACTGGGCACGCGGCTTCGGCAAGCACAACGTAACGGCAATGGGTCTGTTCGGACGTCAGGAGTATGCGCAGGGTCCGATGATTCCCGCCTACCGTGAAGACTGGGTGTTCCGTGCCACTTACGACTGGAACTCGCGCTATTTCTTCGAGTACAACGGCGCATACAACGGTTCGGAGAAATTCTCGTCCGACAACCGCTTCGCCTTCTTCAGCTCAGGCGCCATCGGATGGATGGTCAGCGACGAGCCGTTCATGAAGTGGCTGCGCGAGAAGGGCATTGTAGATATGCTGAAGGTGCGCGCCTCTTACGGAGAAATCGGTGACGACAACGTCAACGCCCGTTTCCTATACATGACACAGTGGGCCTACGGAGGCAACACGTCGCTCGACGTGCAGCAGGGTACATCTTATTATACATGGTACCGTGAGGCTTCGCTCGGCAATCCCGACCTGCATTGGGAGAAGGTGAAGAAGACCAACATCGGTGTAGACTACGCATTCCTCGGCGGACTGATTGCCGGCTCGGTGGAGTTCTTCCGTGACAAGCGCAGCGACATCCTCGTGATGGGCGGCGACCGCGCCATTCCGCCTTACTTCGGACAGACACCGCCCGTTACCAACAAGGGAAAGGTGACCACAAAGGGATATGAGATTGAACTGCGCTTCAACAAGACGTTCGCCAACAAGATGCGTCTGTGGGCCAACTTCAACATGACTCATGCCGAGAACAAAATCAACGTAAAGGATGACGCCCCGCTGCTGCCAAACTACCGCCGCGCCGCAGGACACTCCATCGGACAGACATACTCGTTCCTCGACCGCGGCATGCTGCAGAGCTGGGATGACGTGTACGGCTCGCCGCAGCATTACACCAACGACAACCAGCGCCTGCCCGGCGATTATTACATTGTCGACTTCAACGGCGACGGTGTGGTGGATGACATCTACGATTTCGTTCCCTACGGATACACGGGCTCGCCACAGAACACGTACAACGCCACGATAGGATTCGAGTGGAAGGGCTTCAGCTGCTTCGCGCAGTTCTACGGTGTCACCAACGTTACACGCGATGTGACAATGAAGAGCCTTGCCGACCCGATACAGGCCAACGTCTACGCCCAGGGCGTGTGGTGGAGCGACAACCACTACGGTGCCGAGGTTGTTACGCCGCGCCTGAACTCACTGCCCATGTCTGACAAGGCATACTACGGCACGCAGTATCTCTGCGACGGCTCGTACATACGTCTGAAGAACGTAGAGGTGGCATACACATGGACCGGCGGCTGGGTGAAGAAGATAGGTCTCAACGACCTGAAAGTCTTTGTCAGCGGAAACAACCTCTGGCTCTGGACACGCATGCCCGATGACCGCGAATCAAACTTCTCGAGCAACGGAGGTGCCGTGGGCGCTTACCCGACAATGAAGCGTATTAACTTCGGTCTCAAATTTAATCTGTAAACAATGACAGCAATGAAAAAACGTATTATATATATAATGTGCGCTTTGGGACTGGTTGGCAGTTACAGTTCTTGTACGGACTATCTTGACAAGGAACCGGACTCTACAATCAGCGGCGATGTGGCTTTCACTAACTTCATCAATTTCCAGGGATTTGTGGAGGAAATCTACAACTGTATCCCCGACAAGGAAAAGAACTATTGGTGCACCAACTTCAACTGGGGCGATGACGAACTTCTGAACACCGGTTTGGGTGATACCCACTTCACGGCGCATGCCGATGTCGGCGACTACCGCTTCTGGTATAACGACCCACAGAACTTCCTGCACAGCAACTCTCTTAATCCCGCAAGTTGGGACACCAACGTTGGCGCCCCGCGTTTCGACCACTCCATAGAACACGGATGGTACTGTATACGCAAGGCCAACATGGGTCTTGAGAATCTCGACAAGATGGTAAGTGCAAGCGACGAGGAGAAGGATGTCATCAAAGGACAGCTCCTGTTCTTCCGCGCATGGTGGCACCAGCAGCAGATGGAGTTCTTCGGCGGACTGCCATACGTGGACCGCACGCTGTCCGCTGACGAGGTACTGCAGTTGCCGCGTCTGTCGTTTCAGGAGTGTGCAAAGCGTTGCGCAGAGGATTACAGCGAGGCAGCCAAGCTGCTTCCCGGCAACTGGGACGAAGCTGCCGTCGGCATAAAGACAAGCGGCAAAAACGACCTGCGCATCACAAGAGCCTGCGCCCTCGGCTATCTCGGCAAGGTGCTTTTGTGGGCCGCCTCTCCATTGAACAACGAGAAAGAGACTGGCGGAGCACAGCGCGGAGCGTCGAAGAACGGCAACACGTACAAGTACGACAAGGAGTTGGCCAAACAGGCAGCCGACGCCTTGGCCGAGGCCATACAGGATATTGACGACGGAAAGACACCTTACGCGCTTGCCGGATATGACTATTCCAACATCTACGACCACGTGGCAGGCTCAAAGCCCAACTTCTCGGAGATATTCTATACAAGCGGACAAAACTTCAAGATGCCCGGCACGTGCGAGGCAATAATGCGCGGCCCCAGCCGTGATGGCAACAGTTCCAACTGGAACTTCGCCAAGACATGGGGACCGAAGGTAAACGGCCTTGTGCCGCACGATGCCTTCATCCACATGCCTACAGCCAACTATGTCAACTACTACGGCATGGCCAACGGCCTGCCGCTCGATGACCCTGAGTCGGGCTTCGACCCCACACATCCGTTCAAGGACCGCGACCCGCGTTTCTATCATGACATAATGTTCGACGGATTCAAGTTTGTCAGCGAGTCTTCCGTGGCCGACGAGGACAAGGACTTTGTGCGGATGCAGTTGTTCACCGGCGGAAACCTGCGCCAGTCAAGCAATCCGGTGCTTTCATCCACCGGCAGCCGTACGGGCTACTTCTGCCAGAAGCTTGTACCCCATCAGATGAACAAGTATGACAAATGGTACGAGTGGGGAACCGGCTTCCACAGCTATCTGCCATATATGCGCGTGGCCGACATCTACCTGATGTACGCCGAGGCCTGCGCCGCCGTGGGAGGTGCCTCCTACAAGAGCGCAAAGTGCAAGTATTCGGCAGTTGCCGCCATCAATGTTATCCGCAAGAGGTGCGGCGCGGGCGAGGTTGCCGAGAAGTATCTGGCCGACAACAACAAGTTCATGGATGAGGTGCGCCGCGAGCGTGCCGTGGAGCTGGCCTTCGAGGGCTTCCGCTGGAACGACCTGCAGCGTTGGCTGCTGCTCACGGAGTATCCCTACAACATAAAGACCTCTCAGGAGTTCTACCGTGTGGGCGAAATGACGGCCGATCCCCGCGATGCCGAAGTTACGGGATGGAGAGAGGAGGTTGTCGTAAGGCGCGAATATGCCATAAAGCACTATCTCTTCCCGCTGAAGCAGAATGAGGTGTACCTCTATTCCGAATATCCGCAAAACCCGGGATGGTAATCCTTTTAATTCATCATAAAATCGAATAATAAAAAGTAATGGTTTGAGTTATGAAACATAACAAATATATATTGCTGTCATCTCTTCTGGCAATGGCGGCCGGCATCCCTGCCGCGGCACAGGAGGCGGACTCATCGCAGGTCAACATGGCTTTCCGCAAGGTGGCCAGGGAAGACGTGCTGGGCGGAGTGTCTACCGTGAATGTCAGAGAACTGATAGAAAAGAATTTTCACACCTACAGCCTTGACAACATGCAAGGCTACGTGTCGGGATTCAACGGAAACGGAATGTGGGGATTTTCCGACCAGCTCGTGCTCATCGACGGTGTGCCCCGCGACGCCAACAACGTGCGCCCTGACGAGATTGAGGACATCACGTTCATGAAGGGAGCCCAGGCCGTGGTGCTATACGGCAGCCGGGCCGCCAAGGGTGCCGTACTGATAACGACCAAGCGCGGACGCGTGAACGACGGACTGAGTGTCGATGTGCGTGCAAACACCGGGTGGTATGTGGCAAAGTCGTATCCGGAGTACCTCGGGTCGGCAGAGTACATGACACTCTACAACGAGGCGCGCAAGAACGACGGACTGTCGCCCCTTTACAGCCAGCAGGACATCTACAACTATGCCAGCGGCACCAATCCCTACCGTTACCCGAACGTCAACTTCTATTCGTCAGAATACCTCAAGAAGGCATACAACCGCAGCGAAGTGTCGGCCGAGATAGAGGGCGGAAACAGGCGTGCTCGTTTCTATGCCAATGTGAGCTACTACCGCATGGGCGATTATCTGGACTTCGGCGAGGCCAAAGACAACTATATCGACCGCTTCAACGTGCGCGGCAATGTCGACGTAGAGCTTAACAGCTTCATCACGGCATACGTCAACGCCAACGCCACCTATTATAATTCGCGCTCGGCAAACAGCGACAATTCCTACTGGCAGAACGCCACCACAATGCGTCCCAACCGTGTAAGCCCGCTCATTCCGCTGTCTTATATAGACCCGACGGCCAAGCAGGCCGCCATATTGCTGGCCGGTACGGGCAACATCATCGACGGCAAGTACTTCCTCGGCGGAACGCAGTCGGACAAGACCAATGTCTTTGCCGACTACTATGCCGCAGGATACAACACGTGGACGAGCAGGCAGTTCCAGTTTGACGCCGGCGTCAACTTCGACCTCGGTGCCGTGCTCAAGGGTCTGAGCTTCCACGCAATGGTAGGCATCGACTACGCCACCATCTACGACACGTCGTTCAACAACACATATTCCATCTTCGAGCCGACATGGAGCAACTACAGCGGCAAGGAGTATATCGTCGAGCTGAACGACCACGGAACGGTTGACAAGCGTTCGGGTGTGCAGAACATCTCAGGCTCTACCGACAACCAGACAATAGCCTTCAACGCCCACTTCGACTACAAGCGTACGTTCGGCGGCGTGCACAATGTGAGTGCCATAGCCGTTGTCAACGGTTACCAGCAGTCGCTCTCGGCGCAGTATCACAAGACGAGCAACGCAAACCTTGGCTTCGAGGCCGCCTACAACTACGACCACAAGTATTATGCCGATTTCGCCCTCGCCACACCGTGGTCGGCACGCCTGCCCGAGGACGAGCGTCTCGGGGTGTCACCGTCGGCAACAGTGGGATGGCGCCTGTCGGAGGAGAAGTTCATGAAAGACCTCAACATCTTCGACGACCTCACCCTGAGCGCAAGCTACAGTGACTTGAAGACCGACCTCGACATCAGCGACTACTACATGTACCTCGGTGCATATCAGAAAGGCGAGTGGTGGGACTGGAGCGGCTATGCCAACCATGAGGCCATGCAGTCGAAGCGTGGCGCCAACAACGCCCTGACATATCTCCGGCGTAAGGAGTTCTCGGCCACCGTTCATGCGGCTCTGCTGAAGAACGCCCTCACCATCGATGCCTCTTACTTTACGAGCAAGATGACCGGAGGCATAATCGAGGCCACCAACCAAATGCCGAGCTATTTCAAGGTGTACTGGCCCAACTCGTCGTTCCGTTCGTATCTCAACTTCAACGAAGACAAGCGCACGGGCTTCGATGTGGCAGTGAATTACAAGAAGAAGTTCGGTGACTTCGGTATCGCTGCCGGTGCCAACCTCACGTATTACACCACCGAAGCATCCAAACGCGACGACTCCAGTTTTGCCGACACCTACCAGTATCGTCAGGGCCAGCCGCTCGATGCCATCTGGGGATATGAGAATCTCGGATTCTTCAAGGACGATGATGACATTGCCAACTCGCCCAAACAGATAATCGGCGGTACGATACGTCCCGGCGACCTGAAATACAAGGATCAGAACGGCGATAATGTCATCGACTCCAAAGACCAGGTATATCTGGGCAAGGGCGGATGGTACGGCTCGCCGACCACGCTGGGCGTAAACGTGACGCTGAAGTACAAGGACTTCACGCTATTCATGCTCGGCACGGGATATTTCGGAGCGAAGGCCGTCAAGAACTCAAGCTACTGGTGGGTAGCGGGAGAAGGCAAATACTCGGCACCGGTACGCGGACGCTGGACGGAAGAGACGGCAGAAACCGCCACATACCCGCGTCTGACCACAGAGACCGGAACAAACAACTTCCAGACCTCCGATTTCTGGCTCTACTCCACCGACCGCTTCAACCTTGCAAAGGTGCAGCTCACCTACGACTTCCCGAAGACCATCATCGGCAACGGAGTGGTGAAGGGACTCTCCGTATACGCCAGCGGCACCGATCTGCTCACCATCGCCAAAGAGCGTGAGATACTTGAGATGAATGTAGGTTCGGCACCGCAGAGCCGCTACTACAATCTTGGTGTAAAGGTTTCATTCTAACATGACTTTAAAAGAATACTGATATGAAAATAAAGAATATAGTTCTTTTCGGTGTGGCGGCCATGGCTCTCACGGCTTGCGACGATTTGTTTGAGCCGGCATTGGAGAACAATCAGGACATATCCAACATGGCTACCGACCCTACGTTTGCGCGTGGCATCCTCGACAACGCCTATCTGCTGTTGCCGTACGATGCGCTGCCCACATCCGATTTGGCCACAGACGATGCCGTGTCGAACCAAAGCGGTAACGACTACAGAGAGATGGCCACCGGCGCATGGGCCTCAGACATGAATCCCGTTTCACGCTGGGATGCAGGTTATCATGCCATACAATACTGCAACCTGTTCATTGAAAACTGTGACATTGTGCCCTGGGCCTACTCGAGCGTGGCACTCAACACGATGTTCAGCGACAATTACAAGGGCAATGCCTATGCCCTGCGCGGCCTGCACCTGTTCCACATCCTCCGCGCCCATGCCGGAAGGGTGAACGGCGAACTTACGGGTGTGCCCATCCACCTCGCGGCAGAAGACGGCTCGTCCGACTTCAACCATTCCCGCAACACCTTCAAGGAGTGCATTGACCAGATTATGGCCGACTTCGACGAGGCATTGAAGTATCTGCCCAAGAAATACGGCGATATCAACGGCGCGGGACAACTTCCCGAGAAGTACGCCCAAATGGGTGCCACTGACGGAGAGTACAACCGCGCCTTCGGTTCGCACCACCGCGGTAAGATTGACGGTGTATCCATAGCCGCCTTTAAGGCTCAAGTGGCTCTGTTTGCCGCTTCTCCGGCTTATGCAGAGAGTGGTTCGGCCACTTACGAGGAGGCTGCGAAATATGCTGCAGAGTGTCTGAAGAGCGTGGGGGGCGTGGCAAATATGGATGCAACGGGATGGAAATGGTTCAACGAAACCGATTATCTCGACGATTTCAATGCCAGAGCCGACGAAAGGGCTGAGGTAATCTGGCGTGCAACCATCAACAAGGATTACTCCGCATGGGAAGAGGACTGCTATCCGCCCACACTCTACGGTAACGGACGCATCAATCCCACGCAGAACCTTGTCGACGCCTTCCCCATGGCAAGCGGCTACCCCATCAGCCATGCCAAGGCCGGTTACAACGACCAGTATCCTTATTCCAACCGCGACCCGCGTCTGAAGGAGTACATCCTCGTGAACGGCGAGATATACGGTGCCGAGAAGAAGGAAATAAACACTACGGCCGACGGAACGACCCTTGACGCGCTTAACCACGAGAACGGCAAGTCAACACGTACGGGCTACTACATGCGCAAGCTGTTGCGTTCAGACAGAAACCTCAACCCCGCGGCCAACAAGAACCACCTGCAGTTGCGCATACGCAGCACGGAGATATTCCTCATCTACGCAGAGGCCGCCAACGAGTTTGCCGGCCCCACGGCCAAGGTGGGCGGTGCCGACTACTCCGCCTATGACGTGATAAAGGCCATACGCCACCGCGCCGGAATAGGTGTTGACAGCGACGGTGACGGAGTGACTGACAGCGACCCCTATCTTGAGGAATGTAAGGGCGACAAGCAGAAGATGGCAGAGCTGATACGTAATGAGCGCCGTCTGGAGCTGTGCTTCGAAAACCACCGCTTTTGGGATTTGCGCCGCTGGAAACTCGACATAACCGAGCCGGCAAGGGGCGTTGCCATCACCACCGACCCGATTACGGGTGCCCTGAAGTACGATTACAAATCTGTAGAGTACGGTGTCTATCCGGTGGAGACACGCGACTACAAGGACTATATGTACTTCTGCCCCATTCCCTACACAGAAGTGCTGAAGTGGAGTAATCTGCAGCAGAACGACGGTTGGAAATAACTATAAGATAATATAAAACAAAAAAAATAAGATGAATATGACACGATATATGAAATTTGCTCCGGCGGCTCTCGGCATGATGCTTTCGTTGACCGGATGCAAGAATGGAGATGCGGAGTTCAGTGATTCGGAAAATGGCACTACCGCCTACTTCTCGTATCAGTATCCTGTGCGCACCATCATACTTGGCGACGACGAGTCGGACACCTCGCTCGACAAGCAGCACAAGTGCCAGATAAAGGCTACCTTCGGAGGCTCGCGGAAAGGTTCCAACGGCACCCTTACCGTTCAGGTGGACCCCACGCTTGCTGATGACCTGACTTTTGCCGACGGTTCGCCGGTCAAGGCCATGCCCGACAGTTACTATACGCTGTCCACCAACAAGCTGGCCTTCAACGGAACCTATCAGGGTGCCACGACAGTGCAGCTCACCGACGATTTCTTCAACGACCCCGATGCCGTCAAGAACACATACGTGATACCCCTGGTGATAACCGAGTCTACAGGATTCACCCGTGTTGCATCGGGCACACCGAAGAGCGGGTTCACCAATCCCAAGCGCACCGATGACAAGGCATGGCAGGTGTATCCGCAGGACTATGTGCTCTACTGCGTGAAATTCCAGAACAAGTATTCCGGATGGTGGATAACCAACCACACCCCCAGCACGGACAATATAGAGAAGGCAAGCCAGGTGGAGATAACCACACGCTCGCTTCACAGTTCTGTCTACCGCGTGACATACCAAAACGGCACAACAGTGAATACGGCCGATTTGCTGCTCACCTTCGATGACAACGAGAACTGTACTGTATCGTCGCTCACCACGGGCGTGACAGCAACCGGTAGCGGAAAGTATACCGACAACGGCGAGAAGAACTCATGGAACGAGAAAGACCGTGATGCCATCGACTTGAAGTATACGGTGACTTTTGCCGACGGTTACAGCAAAACCGTCGACGAGCGGCTTGTATGGTGGCGCAGCGGCGTAAAGTCGGAAGTGTTTTCTCCTATTTATACAAAATAACGGTTAAAGACATCGTACAATGAAGAAACAATTAATATTATCAGCACTCGGATCCATGTTGTTGGCTTCGTGTGCCGACGAGATAGAGCAGAACTTTATGGGAGGCGAGCCGGGCAACACCGCCTATGAGTATCTCAACGAATATGCTCCCCTGAAAGAATACATCAACCGCGCGGGCCATCCCGGCTTCAAGCTCGGCGTGGGCACAGCCGCCGCCGACTATAACAAGAAGGGGCTGGTGTACGGACTTACCAACTCAAACTTTGACGAGACCGTGGCCGGCAACGAGATGAAGATGGCATCGTGTGTCAACGACAAGGGTCTGATGGACTTCTCTACTGTGAAGGAATATGTCAGAAACGCCGCCGATGCAGGCATGTCCGTCTACGGACACACGCTCGTATGGCACTCGCAGCAGTCGGTCAAGTGGCTCAACTCGCTGATAGCCGACCGTCCCATACAGGTGGAGCCGGGCGAGATGGTGGAGAACGTCATCCACGAGTGCGACTACGCCAACCACAGCTCTTATCCGTGGTATTCGATGAACAACGGTGCGGAGAAGGTGGAGGACGGATGCCTCGTCATCGACAATCCGGAAGTGGGGCCGAACATCTGGAGCATGCAGTATTTCGTCGATGACGGAGTACCCACAAAGACAGGCGAGGACTACATCATCCGCGTTACGATGAAAGCCACCGGCGAGGGCTCCCTCAACTGCAATGTGGGCGACTGGAGCGCCACATCGTCGTGCTCCATCGACTTCTCAACCGAGTGGCAGACCATCGACGCCAAGGTTCTTGCCGTTCCCACATCGTCTTCTTTCGTCATATTCCAGTCGGGCTCGTTTGCCGGAACGATATGGGTGAAGAAGGTTGAGGTCATCAAGATGGAAGCTGCCGGCGGTGCCGTGAAGTATATGGAGAATCTGATATCCAACGGCGACATGGAAGGTGATGACGTGAGCTGCTTCTTCTCCAAGGAGCCGCCTTCATCGGATGTTCTCAACTCCGTCATCTACGATGGGGCCGGCGTGGACGGAAGCCGCGGCATCATCGTGAAGTCGGGCGACAATCCGTCGGAAAATTGGGACTGCCAGTTCTTCATACGTCTGCCGGAAGCGCTGCCCGAGGGAACCAAGTATCACGTCGAGTTCGACTACCGTGCCAGCAGAGACGGAGCCAATACCGAGACACAGGCACACGGCGAACCCGGAGCTTACCAGCACTGGGAGATGATTGGCTCGCCCACCTTCAATCAGGGATGGCAGCATTGGGACAAGACCGGTACGATAAGCGCCAGCCAGGCGGGCGGCAACGGCATGCAGACCATTGCCTTCAACCTGTCGAACAACAAGGTGGCCACCGAGTTCCATTTCGACAATATCAAGTTTGAGGTGGAGAAGGAATACTCCAACGGCATTCCCCTCACCGACGAAGAGAAGCGTGACACCCTCACATGGGCCATGGAGCGCTGGATCAGCGGCATGATGGAGGCCTGCAATGGCAAGGTAAAGGCATGGGAGGTTGTCAACGAGGCCGTCTCGGGCGGCAATCCTGACGCCGAGGGCGTATTCGCCCTGCAGCATGCCAACGGCAACACCTCCGACTTCTTCTGGCAGGACTATCTCGGCGATGTAGACTATGTGCGCACCGCCGTGCGTCTCGCCCGCAAGTACGGTCCGGAGGACATGAAGCTCTTCGTCAACGACTACAATCTGGAAGACGGCGGCGGCAAGCTGAACAGCCTCATCAAGTGGATTGAGCGCTGGGAGGCCGACGGCGTGACGAAGATTGACGGTATCGGCAGCCAGATGCACGTTACGTACAGATGCAACCCCGACGAGCAGAAGGCCAATGAGGAGAACGTGGTGAAAATGCTGAAGGCACTGGCCGCAACGGGCAAGCTGATAAGGATTTCGGAGCTCGACATGGGCATATGGGACACCTCGGCACCCGATGACCACAAGATAGAGACAAGCAACGAATGGGAGAAGCACCTCCTCCAGACGGCTTATGTCACCGAAGAACAGCATAAGGCTATGGCCGGATTCTACAAGTTCATCATCACTAAGTATTTCGAGATTATCCCGAAAGAACAGCAGTGGGGCATCACACAGTGGGCTCCCACCGACAGCCCCGCCGGAAGCGGCTGGCGTCCGAACCAGCCCATCGGTCTTTGGGACGTGAACTACTATCGCAAACATACCTATGCCGGTTTCACCGAAGGTCTGGAAGATGGCAGCAACGGTGCAAAGAGTGAATAAATCGACCTTAAATCTTAAGCATTGGTAATGAGAAGTCCGCCGGGCGTTGCGCCGGGCGGACTTTATCGGAAAT
>NZ_URNN01000017.1 GCF_900549175.1 uncultured Prevotella sp.
ATATATTAATCTGTTATATATAATATATATATTATATATAACAGATTAATATATAAATATTTTACTTACATATTATAACCATGTTGTGCAACCCTGTTTTCGGAAATTCTCCGTTTTTTTCTCCGGCGGATTCCGTTTTCTGTAAACATAATCTCTACAGCAACCGATTTTCCTACTCCGCTTCACCGCTATGTTCCGCAGCAATTCTGAGCGTCTGTAATGTAAACAAAAAGACACCCTTTAGTCCGGAGAAACCGGAGAAATTCGTTGTACCAAAAACGGCGTTTTGCGTACCAAAAACGGCAAAACGGAGACCAAAAACCGCTTTTTTCGTCCCGATTTCATCCTCCGGAGAACATTTTTTCCGTTTTGGAGAACACGCCGTGATGCCACCTCAGCGGTGTCACGGCGTGTGTGCTTTCAATTTCGTACTCTCAGAATCTGACGCAGAATTCAACATCAACCATGCTGTAGTTGTGGCTGTGGGCCAGGCTGCGGTCGTTGATGAAGGCATACTCGGCCTGTATCTCGAGATTTTTGTGAAACAGGTAGTTGAGGCCTATTTCATACTGCGAACGGCTGTCGCGCCATTCGGCCGAGGGCCGGTACAGGTCGTAGCGGGCTTTGGCGCGCAGCTTCTGCGGAAGAATGGGGGCTATGCAGAGAGCATATATACCGTCGGCCTTGTTGCCCTGCTGCCAGTTGACGGCGGCGTCTTTCAGATTGTCTGATTTCTGGTATGTGTTCTTGAATCCGTAACCCGTGGAGTGTATATACTCCGAACGCAGCTGCCAGTCGTCCTTCTTGTATTCGGCACTCAGGGCATAGCGGTAACGGCCCAGACTGTTGGTTCCGCTGCACTCGCGTCCGCCGGCATCCGTCCATGTGCCCGTGCGGGCGTGCGAGCCCACCCATCCGAAGGCACCCACACGCAGCCCCTTGACGGGCGTGACCCACAGGCCGCCGATGATGTCCTTGCGGTTGTCGGCATCCTTCACGTTTATTCCCTGTCCGTTGAACACTCCAACCTGATAGTGTACGAGCGGCCTGCCGGAAGCCGCAGGCAGTATGTCGCCCTGCACCTGCACGCCGATGTCGCGCCCGTTGCTTGCGTGTTCGCCCGTGCGGTCGTTGAATCCGGAGAGTTTCGATACGACCTGCCCGTAGCCCATAAATCCCTGGTCGATGGGGTTCATGGGGTTTTCGAACGTGAAGGGACGCTTGAACTGTCCTGCCTTTATCTTCATGAAGCCGTACTTCTGCCACTCGACGAATACGTCGACAATGCGCGGGCTGCTGCCCAGTGTCGACGTGTTGCCGTTGAGCTGCGCCTGTATCTTGTATTCGAAGTCGTCGAGTATGCGTCCGCCGAGCGACAGGCGCGCCATGCGTATGTTGAACGAGTTGCTTTCGCTGTCCTCCTGCGTGCTTGCCTGATACTGTCCGAGCACGTATCCGCTCAGCACCGGCTTGCTGACAAAGGACTTGCCTTTGTCAGCCTGTGCGCCGGCACCCGTTGCCATGAGTACGGCAAGTGTGACGATTGGTGTTCTTTTCATCATGAGTTGTATTCCTGCCAGCTCTTTATCTTTATGTCCTGCTCGCTTATTGCGCAGAAGGCCTCGATGAAAGCCTTGGCAAGGCGTACGTTGGTCATCAGCGGGATGTTGTGGTCGATGGCTCCGCGGCGTATGCGGTAGCCGTTTGTAAGTTCGCGCTTCGTGTGGTTCTTGGGAACGTTGATGATGAGGTCGAACTTGTGGTTGGCTATCATGTCCATGATGTTGTTGTCGCAATTTTCGTCGGGCCACCCCACGGTTATGGTGTTCACGCCGTTCTCGTTGAGGAATTTCGACGTGCCTGCCGTGGCATACACTTCATATCCTTTTCTGACGAGCTGTCTGGCCGGTTCGAGCAGCGACACCTTGCCCTTGGCACCGCCCGAGGAGATGAGTATGCGCTTCTCCGGTATGCGGTAGCCTGTGGCGATGAGGGCGTTGAGCAGTGCCTCGTTGAGGTCGTCGCCCAGACAACCCACCTCTCCGGTGGACGACATGTCGACACCGAGCACGGGGTCGGCGTTCTGCAGGCGCGCGAAAGAGAACTGCGACGCCTTCACGCCTATGCGGTCGATGTCGAACTCGCTTCTGTCGGGTTGCGTGTAGGGGGCGTCAAGCATTATCTTTGTGGCCGTCTCGATGAAGTTGCGTTTGAGAATCTTGCTCACGAACGGGAACGAGCGCGATGCGCGCAGGTTGCACTCGATGACCTTTATCTCGCGGTTCTTTGCCAGGAACTGGATGTTGAACGGACCGCTTATGTTAAGCTCCTTGGCTATCTTGCGCGAAATCTTCTTTATCTGGCGTACGGTGGAGAAGTAGATGTGCTGTGCGGGGAACACCATGGTGGCGTCGCCGGAGTGAACGCCGGCGTACTCCACGTGTTCGGATATGGCGTATTCCACAACCTGTCCCTTGTCGGCCACGGCGTCGAACTCTATCTCTTTCGTCTCCTGCATGAACTGTGACACGACAACGGGGAACTCCTTGCTCACCTCAGTGGCCATCTTGAGGAAGCGCTCCAGCTCGTCGAGCGTGTGGCATACGTTCATGGCGGCTCCCGACAGTACGTACGACGGACGCACGAGTACGGGGAATCCTACCTTTCCTACAAATTCCTTGATGTCGTCAAGCGATGTCAGTGCACGCCAGGCCGGCTGGTCTATGCCGAGCTTGTCGAGCATGGCCGAGAACTTGTCGCGGTTTTCGGCACGGTCGATGTCGACGGGCGATGTGCCGAGAACGGGCACGCCGCGGCGGTGCAGCTTCATGGCCAGATTGTTGGGTATCTGTCCGCCCACGCTGACGATTACTCCGCGCGGCTTCTCCAGGTCTATCACGTCGAGCACGCGCTCCAGCGACAGCTCGTCGAAATAGAGGCGGTCGCACATGTCGTAGTCGGTGGACACGGTCTCGGGGTTGTAGTTTATCATTATCGACTTGTAGCCGAGCTTGCGTGCCGTGTTGATGGCATTGACGGAGCACCAGTCGAACTCTACCGACGAACCGATTCTGTAAGCGCCGCTTCCGAGCACGATTACGGACTTCTCGTTCTCGTAGTAGTCGATGTCGTGGCTTTCTGCGGCATACGTAACGTACAGGTAATTGGTGAGTTCGGGGTGCTCGCTCGCCACGGTGTTTATGCGCTTCACGGCCGGAAGTATGCCGCGCTGCTTGCGGTGGCGGCGCACTTCAAGGTTCTCCTTCTCCATATTGCCCGACTGGGGCTTGAGGACAAACCGTGCAATCTGGAAGTCGGAGAAGCCGGCGCACTTCACTTCGCGCAGCAGGCTGTCGGGCACGTCTTCCATCTTGTCGTACTCCTGCAGCTTGTGTTTCAGGTCGACAATGTTCTTCAGCCTGTCGAGGAACCATGTGTCTATCTTTGTAAGCTCCTCGATGCGTGCCACGCTGTAGCCGTCTTCAAGCGCCTGGGCTATGGCAAAGATGCGCAGGTCGGTGGGGTTGGCGAGTTCTTCGTCAAGATTGTCGAAGCGCACGTGGTCGTTGCCCACGAATCCGTGCATGCCCTGACCTATCATGCGGAGTCCTTTCTGTATCATCTCTTCGAAGGAGCGGCCTATCGACATGATTTCGCCGACGGATTTCATCGACGAACCGATGAGGCGGCTCACGCCCGCGAACTTGGTAAGGTCCCAACGCGGTATCTTGCAGATCATGTAGTCGAGCTGCGGGGCAACGTACGCCGAGTTCGGCGTGCCCATCTCGCCAATCTGGTCGAGGGTGTAGCCGAGTGCAATCTTGGCGGCAACGAAGGCCAGGGGATAGCCGGTGGCCTTGGAGGCGAGGGCAGAGGAGCGGCTCAGGCGGGCGTTGACCTCGATGATGCGGTAGTCGTTGGTGGTTGCGTTGAAGGCAAACTGTATGTTACATTCGCCCACGATGCCTAAGTGGCGCACGCAGCGTATGGATATGTCCTGCAGCATCTTCACCTGCGCGTCGGTGAGCGAGCATGTGGGGGCTACGACAATCGATTCGCCGGTGTGTATTCCCAATGGGTCGAAGTTCTCCATCGACGCCACGGTGAAACAATGGTCGTTGGCGTCGCGTATCACCTCAAACTCAATTTCCTTCCATCCCTTCAGCGACTCTTCAACAAGTATCTGCGGGGCGAATGTGAACGCACTGCCTGCAAGTTCTGTAAACTTGTTCTCGTCGGGACATATGCCCGAGCCGAGTCCGCCAAGGGCATAGGCGGAGCGTATCATGACCGGATAACCGATGCGGCGTGCCGCGGCCAGGGCGTCGTCCATGTTCTCCACGGCCTGGCTTACGGGGGTCTTCAGGTCTATCTCGTCGAGCTTCTTCACAAACAGGTCGCGGTCTTCTGTATACATGATGGCCTCAACAGACGTGCCGAGCACCTCGACGCCGTACTCTTTGAGCGTGCCGTTGAGGTAAAGCTCGGTTCCGCAGTTGAGCGCCGTCTGGCCGCCGAAAGCCAGCAATATTCCGTCCGGGCGTTCTTTCTTTATTATTTCCGTGACGAAGTGGGTGGTGACAGGTTGGAAATACACCTTGTCGGCAATGCCTTCCGATGTCTGTATTGTGGCGATGTTCGGATTTACGAGCACCGAGGAGATGCCCTCTTCGCGCAGGGCTTTCAGAGCCTGTGAGCCCGAGTAGTCGAATTCGCCTGCCTGTCCAATCTTTAAGGCACCCGAACCTAATACGAGCACTTTCTTTAAATTCTTCTTCATAATCGGTTGTTTTCTAATGATTTTCTTTCTGTTGCAAAGGTACGCTATTTATTTTTATTTTTCTTCACGTTCGTGCCTGCTTTTTCACATATCCTTGTCTTTTCTTCTTTCAAGCAGCACAACGTTTTCAACGTGTGGCGTAAGGGGGAACATGTCCACCGGTTGCACTGCCGCAACCTTGTAGTCGGCGTCGAGGTCGGCCAAATCGCGTGCCTGTGTGGCGGGGTTGCAGCTCACGTAGACGATGCGGCGCGGTGCGGCCCGGAGTATGGTCTGCACCACATCGGCGTGCATGCCGGCGCGTGGCGGGTCGGTGGTGATCACGTCGGGGCGGCCGTTTTCGGCTATGAAGTCGTCGTTGAGTATGTCCTTCATGTCGCCGGCATAAAAGAGTGTGTTGCCGATGTTGTTTATCCCGGAGTTTATCTTGGCGTCTTCGATGGCTTCGGGCACATATTCTATTCCTATCACACGGCGGGCGCGGCGTGCCACGAAGTTGGCTATCGTGCCGGTGCCGGTGTACAGGTCGTACACGAGTTCGTTGCCGGTGAGCCCGGCAAACTCGCGGGCCACGGAATAGAGGTGGTATGCCTGCTCGGTGTTTGTCTGGTAGAAACTCTTCGGACCGACCTTGAACTTCAGGTCTTCCATGGTTTCGTAGATGTAGTCGTTGCCGCGGAATGTGATTATGTCTTGGTCGCCTATGGTGTCGTTGCACTTCTGGTTGTCCACATACATCAGCGACGTTATCTGCGGGAAGGTGTCGGCAACGTGCTGGAGGAGCGCGCGTGCGCGCTCGTCATCGCCCTCCTCGTCGTAGTGGAACTGTATGATGACCATCCACTCGCCGGTGTTTGAGTTGCGTATGATGATGTCGCGCAGCAGGCCTTTCTGTGCCCTCAGGTCGAAGAATGTCATGCCGGCGCCGATGGCGTAGTCGCGGATTTCGTTGCGGATGCGGTTGTGCATGTCGTCCATAAGGTGGCATTGCTCTATGGGGAGTATCTTGTCGAAGGCTCCGGTAATGTGGAAGCCGATGGCATTGCGCTCGATGTTTGCGCCGTCTTCGCCTTCTTTCGGCATGGTCTGTATCTCTTCTTTCGTCATCCAGCGCCTGTTGGAGCATCCGAATTCGAGCTTGTTGCGGTATTCGAATGTCTTCACCGAGCCGAGGATGGGCCGGAACTCGGGCAGTTCCACCTTGCCGATGCGGCACAGCTGGTCGTGCACTTGCTTTTGTTTGGCCTTCAGCTGCTCCTCGTACGGCAGGTTCTGCCATTTGCATCCGCCGCAGATGCCGAAGTGCCGGCATGCGGGTGCGGTGCGCATCTTGCTGTATTCTATGAAGCGTATCACTTCGGCTTCGCAATAACTGTGCTTTTTCTTTCTGACCTGCAGGTCAACAACGTCGCCCGGAACTGTGAACGGGACGAATACAACCATGTCGTTGACCCTTGCCAACGACTTGCCTTCGGCGGCAATGTCGGTGATGGTGATATTCTCCAAAACCGGTAACGGCTTTTTCTTTCTGCTCATATATATTAATGTATATAGTTTGTCGTTTGGATGCCTTTATCGAATATTGTGTGCAAAATTACTAATTTAACATGAGTTACGTGCATTATCCGACGCAAAAACTGTTGTTGTGTTTTGTCAAAATGGTGGTCTTTCAATTTCTCTTTATGGTGTTTGGCAGTATGGGTTGGTTCATGTAATGCCGGGGAAAACAAGTGAAAAAGACAAAATGTAACCTCTACATTGCAATTTTTTACTGTTTTTCTTGCAATAAAGGATAAAAACAATTATATTTGCATAATAAAAAAACAAGTACAAAAGTGTTTATCGTAAATAAAAAAACTAACTTATGAGTGAAAAAAGAGTTTATACCTTCGGTAACGGAAAGGCTGAAGGTAGGGCCGACATGAGAAATCTTCTCGGAGGCAAGGGAGCCAATCTGGCTGAAATGAACCTTATCGGAGTTCCTGTACCTCCTGGTTTCACGATAACCACAGACGTTTGCAACGAGTATTTTGAGAAGGGAAAGGACGATGTTGTCGCTCTTCTGAAAAACGATGTTGACAAGGCTGTGGCCCATATCGAAGGCCTGATGAATAGCAAGTTCGGCGATGTTGCAAATCCTCTGCTTGTCAGTGTGCGCTCGGGAGCACGCGCTTCCATGCCCGGTATGATGGATACCATCCTCAATCTCGGTCTTAATGACGAAGTGGCTGAGGGACTGGCAAAGAAGACGGGCAACGAACGTTTCGTGTTCGACAGCTACCGCCGTTTCGTACAGATGTACGGTGACGTGGTGCTGGGCATGAAACCGGTGAACAAGGAAGACATCGACCCGTTCGAGGCCATCATCGAAAAGGTGAAGGAGCAGCGCGGTATCAAGCTCGACAACGAGCTGAACATCGACGAACTGAAGCAGCTTGTGGCTGAGTTCAAGGCCGCCATCAAGGAGCAGACGGGCAAGGACTTCCCCACAGACCCGATGGAGCAGCTTTGGGGCGCAATATGCGCCGTCTTCGATTCGTGGATGAACGAGCGTGCCATTCTCTACCGCAAGATGGAGGGAATACCCGCAGAGTGGGGTACTGCCGTTAACGTTCAGGCCATGGTATTCGGAAACATGGGCGACACATCTGCAACGGGTGTATGCTTCAGCCGCGACGCCGCTACGGGCGAAAACCTCTTCAACGGTGAGTATCTTGTCAATGCACAGGGTGAAGACGTAGTGGCCGGTATCCGCACACCGCAGCAGATCACCAAGGAAGGCTCGCGCCGTTGGGCAGCCCTGCAGGGCATAAGCGAGGAGGAGCGCGCAAGCAAGTATCCTTCAATGGAGGAGGCTATGCCTGAGATTTACAAGACTCTCGACGAGCTGCAGGACAAGCTTGAGAAGCACTATCACGACATGCAGGATATGGAGTTCACCGTACAGGAGGGCAAGCTCTGGTTCCTCCAGACCCGTAACGGAAAGCGCACTGGTACGGCTATGGTGAAGATTGCCATGGATTTGCTCCGCGAAGGCGAGATAGACGAGAAGACGGCGCTGCAGCGTTGCGAGCCCCAGAAGCTTGACGAACTGCTGCACCCGATTTTCGACAAGGACGCCCTGAAGAAGGCAAAGGTCATCACACAGGGTCTGCCCGCTTCTCCCGGTGTCGCCTGCGGACAGATTGTGTTCCACGCCGATGACGCCCAGGCATGGCGTGCCGACGGCCATCGTGTTGTCATGGTGCGCATAGAGACTTCTCCCGAAGACCTCGCCGGAATGTCGGCAGCCGAGGGTATTCTGACAGCCCGTGGCGGTATGACATCACACGCTGCCGTTGTTGCCCGTGGTATGGGTAAGTGCTGCGTGTCGGGTGCTGGTGCAATCAACGTCAACTACAAGGAGAAGACTGTTGAAATAGAGGGTGTTGTATACAAGGAAGGCGACTATATCTCGCTCAACGGTTCTACCGGTCAGGTGTATGCAGGCGAGATTCCCACGAAGGCTGCCGAGCTTTCGGGTGACTTCAAGGCGCTGATGGACCTCTGCGACAAGTACACCAAGCTGCAGGTCCGCACCAATGCAGACACTCCCCACGACGCCCGCGTGGCCCGTTCTTTCGGTGCCAAGGGTATCGGTCTGACACGTACGGAGCACATGTTCTTCGAGGATCAGAAGATTGTTGCCATGCGCGAGATGATTCTGGCCGACACTGTGGAGGGCCGCAAGAAGGCATTGGCCAAGTTGCTGCCTTATCAGAAGGCCGACTTCAAAGGCATCCTCGACGCAATGGACGGCTGTCCTGTAAACATCCGTCTGCTCGACCCGCCACTCCATGAGTTCGTTCCCCACGATCTGAAGGGACAGGAGACCATGGCTGCAGAGATGGGCGTGAGCGTTGACGAGATACAGAAGCGTGTGGCAAGTCTCGCAGAAAACAACCCGATGTTGGGTCACCGTGGTTGCCGTCTGGGCATCACATTCCCCGAAATCACCGAGATGCAGACACGTGCCATACTCGGAGCTGCCTGCGAACTGAAGAAGGAAGGCAAGAATCCTATACCGGAAATCATGGTTCCCCTTATCGGTATTCTCTATGAGTTCAAGCAGCAGAAGGAGATAATCATGAAGACTGCAAAGGAAGTGTTTGCAGAAGAGGGTGTTGAGGTTGACTTTGAGGTTGGTACGATGATTGAGATTCCGCGTGCCGCCCTTACCGCAGACCGCATCGCTTCTGAGGCCGAATACTTCTCATTCGGTACGAACGACTTGACTCAGATGACATTCGGATACTCTCGTGACGATATTGCCAGCTTCCTGCCGGCATATCTCGACAAGAAGATTCTGAAGGTTGACCCGTTCCAGGTGCTTGACCAGAACGGTGTGGGACAGCTCATCAAGATGGCTGTAGAGAAGGGACGTGCCGTTCGTCCGGGCATGCGCACCGGTATTTGCGGTGAGCACGGCGGTGAGCCCAGCTCGGTTAAGTTCTGCGCCAAGGTTGGCATGAACTACGCATCCTGCTCTCCGTTCCGCGTGCCTATCGCACGTCTGGCTGCGGCGCAGGCTGCCATCGAAGAGTAATCTTGGAAAGATGCAATTAACAAAGGCTGCAATGCGTGTCCCAATCGGCAGCATTGCAGCCTTTAATATTTAATCGTATGTCTGAAGCTGAAATGAATTCTTATCGGTTTAACTCCGGCAAGGAGCCAACAGATGAAATGCTTGCTCGGATTATGCACGAGGTTGCTGCTGATGCCAAGAAACAAAATGACGAAGCCACTAAAAGATATTTTGATGAGCTTCGGAAAGGAATTGAAGAACAGCAAGCCCAATGGGCCGACCGCATAAACGAAGTAAAGAATGGCAACTATTGAGCATAAACCGGAATTAATAATTATTGCCGGGCCTAATGGGTCGGGCAAAACTTCTATTACGCAAAAGTTCCTCCATCATAAGTGGGCAGAAGGAACAATCTACATTAACCCAGACCAGTTGGCCAAGGACATGTTTGGAGATTGGAATGACACAACTGCTGTTCTGAAAGCTGCTACCTATTGCTCTGAACTACGGGAGAAGTATTTGGCTGAAAAGAAAAGTTTTGTATTCGAGACAGTCTTTTCCGCTCAAGATAAAATAGACTTTGTAATCAAAGCTAAAAAAGCCGGATTCTTTATTCGTATATTCTTCATTTCTACTTCTAACCCTGCAATCAATGCTTCCCGGATTGCTAAAAGAGTAATGAGCGGAGGTCATGATGTACCAATTACAAAAATAATCTCCCGTTATAACAAGTCTATTCAGAATTGTAAAACGGTATCATCAATCACAGACCGTCTTTATGTTTATGACAACTCAACTGATGATGTTGACGCCCGTGCTCTTTTCCGTCTTTCGAATGGACATATTGCCAAGCAATACACTACTGAAATACCGGACTGGGCATTGACATTTATAGACTATAACAAAAAGAATAATTATTGATAAATGGGCAAAGACAAGATTCTGGGTAAGAATTGGCACTTTGGCGTAACTATACAATTAGGCGGTAATGCCCCTGATAAGGGAATTTACCGCCTAAGTTGTTTTTATTGATTATACACCTGTCCGTACTCGTTTCGGGTCTATGCCCACGGATTTTCTGTAGGATAGGGCAGCGACTTGGGCTGGTTGTATGCAATGTCCTTTATGCCGAGATACTTGAACACCTCGAAGAGAGTCTTGCCGACATGGTCGAATGCAACGGCGCCGTGGTGCGGATAGCCCTTCTGGATGAGCACGTGACGATAGAAACGTCCCATCTCTTTGATGGCGAAAATGCCTATACCGCCGAATGAGCGTGTAGGAACATCGAGCACTTCGCCCTCGGCTATGTAAGAGCGGAGATTGCCTTCGGAGTCGCATTGCAGGCGGTAGAATGTTATGGGACTTGCCGCGATGTCGCCTTCAAGCGTACCGCGTGTGAAGTCGGGTGTGCCTCCGTTCTCGAGCAGGCGGTTCTGGATGAGCTGGAACTTGATGGCACGCGAGGCGCACATCTTGCACTGTGGGGTGTTGCCACAGTGGAAACCCATGAACGTGTCGGTGAGTTTGTAGTCGTATTTGCCCACAATGTCCTCATCGTAGATATACTTTGGCACGGAGTTGTTTATGTCGAGCAGGGTGACGGTATCGTCGGAAGCGCACATGCCGATGTACTCAGAGAGCGCTCCATATATGTCTACCTCGCAGGCCACGGGGATACCCCTGCTGGCAAGACGGCTGTTCACATAGCACGGCTCGAAGCCGAACTGGCTCGGGAAAGCGGGCCAGCACTTGTCGGCAAACGCCACATACTGGCGTGAACCCTTGTGTTTTTCGGCCCAGTCGAGCAGCGTAAGCTCAAACTGTGCCATGCGCCGGCTGAGGTCGGGATAGTATTTGCCTTCACCCATTTCCTCTGCCATCTCCTTGCAGACAGCGTCGATACGCGGGTCGTTCTCATGCTCCTTGTAGGATACGAGCAGGTCGAGTTCAGAGTTTTCCTCAATCTCCACACCAAGTTCATACAGTCCCTTGATGGGGGCGTTGCATGCGAAGAAGTCCTGGGGACGCGGTCCGAAAGTGATTATCTTCAGGCCCTTCAGACCTATGATGACGCGGGCTACAGGCACGAAGTCGGCAATCATCTTCGATATATCCTCTGCCGTGCCCACCGGATATTCGGGTATGTAACCCTTGAGGTGGCGCATGCCGAGGTTGTAGGAGCAGTTGAGCATACCGCAGTATGCGTCACCGCGTCCGTTGATCATGTCGCCGTCGCCCTCGGCGGCAGCCACAAACATGCACGGACCGTCGAAGTTCTTGGCGATAAGAGTCTCCGGAGTCTCCGGACCGAAGTTGCCGAGGAATACGACAAGGGCGTTGCAGCCGGCCTCTTTCACCTCGCTGACGGCTTTAAGCATGTCCTGTTCGTTTTCAACGGTTGTCTTGCAGTTGTACAAGTCGCCCTTATACTCTTTTACAATGTTTTCGCGACGCTGTGTTGACAGCGCAATCGGGAAACAGTCGCGGCTGACGGCAATGATGCCGAGCTTGACCGAAGGAATGTTGTTACTTACCATATTGCGGTTCTGTTAAAATGTTATATAGACTCTTTATGTCTTTTGTTTTTATCTTGTAAAAGTATAAATAAACTGTAGTCCGGCAAAATAAAGCATGATTTTTTAATGTTTTTTTTATTTTGTCGCCGGGCCGTCATTCTTTATGCAGACCGTTGCCGTTTCCTGTCATTTATGTTGTCGGTGATATGCTTGCCGGCGGACAGCGGATGATAAAAATGTTTCAGTCAGACAGCTTGCCGGTTATTATTCTTTTGCACAATGGCTGATTATTTATGACAAATATTTTGTTGTAACAAAATAATGTTGTAATTTTGCGCGGGATAGTATTATGTCATGAATCTCTAAAGTATATTTAGTATAAGAATAA
The DNA here is from genome assembly GCF_900549175.1 of uncultured Prevotella sp. Lineage (GTDB taxonomy): Bacteria > Bacteroidota > Bacteroidia > Bacteroidales > Bacteroidaceae > Prevotella. The sequence goes on from NZ_URNN01000017.1 coordinate 12,252, forward strand.
GTATTGTATGAATCAAAATACGAAGACCGGTAATCTGATGAAGACCATAGTAGTCGTGTGTGACTTTTTGGTTCTTAATGTTCTGTTGTATGCTTACTTACGTTGGAATTGGGCCGTTAATGATTATACCAACGGTTCCCGTCCGATGCTGTTGGCTGTGTTGTTCAACTTCGGGATGGTTTTTGCCCAGTTCTTTTTCTCCACTGTCGTGCACGAACGCCGCACCACTTCCGAGAAGATTCTGCGCCAGGTCACCTTTCTTGTGCTTGTGCACGGTGCCATAACCTTCTTTATGTCAAGCGTGTTGTTGCAGCATGACAATTTTAAGGCTCCAGTTTTTAAGTTCAATCTGTATTTTGCCGGCATATTATATGTGGGGATACTGTTCTCGCGTTATTGCGAACGCTGGCTGATAAAGCGTTACCGCAGTATGGGCCGCAACAGCAGGAGGGTAATCTTTGTAGGTTCCGACCCTTTAATAGTTCCTGTCTATAAGTTTCTTGTAGGCAATCAGTTCATGGGATATGACGTCTTGGGATATTACGCCGACACCCGGATAGAAAACTGTCCCGAGGGTCTGGAGTACAAAGGAACACTGGGTGACTTTGAGAAAGTGATGGAAAATTCGTCCGACACCAATTCCGCCGACGAGTTGTATTGTGGTATTCCCGTGACAGAACACAAGCTGACGCGCCGAATAATGCGTTATTGCAACAGTCATGTGATACACTTCTACTATATACCGTCGTTCTCACAGGTCTTCGGTCATACGGTAAAGTTCGAGCATGTAGGCGACACCATCGTCTTCACCAACTATGACGAGCCGCTCGTCAACTCCACCAACAGATTCATAAAGCGCGCGTTTGACATTGCCGTGTCATCGTTCATACTTCTGTGTCTGCTGCCTTTCATACCGGTGATAGCACTCATCATCAAGTTGCAAAGCCCCGGCCCGATATTCTTCAGGCAGTCGCGCACGGGTCTTAACGGCAAGGAATTCAGGTGCTACAAGTTCCGTTCGATGCACGTGAATGTGGATGCCGACCGCGTGCAGGCCACCGAGAAAGACCCCCGCAAGTTTGCTTTCGGCAATTTCATGCGCAAGGCAAACATCGACGAACTGCCCCAGTTCCTCAATGTGCTGAGGGGTGACATGAGCATTGTCGGGCCGCGTCCGCACATGCTTTACCACACGGAGGTCTACCGTGGACTCATAGACAAGTACATGGTGCGCCACTTTGTCAAGCCCGGCATCACGGGCTGGGCGCAGGTGACGGGCTTCCGCGGAGAGACCAAGGAGCTCTGGCAGATGGAGGGCCGCGTGCAAAGAGACATCTGGTATATAGAGAACTGGAGTATATGGCTCGACCTCCGCATCATCGGTATGACCGCAAAACAGATTATAATACACGACGAGCACGCCTATTGACAAGGCTTTTTGAAAATAAGAATTAAGGAGTTAAGGAGGAAAGAAATTAAGGGGAGTTAAGGAGTTAAAGGGAGTTAAGGAGTTAAGCCAATAGCATTATGAGCATAAATTATATCAGAAGCATTTGGCTTAACTCCTTAACTCCCTTTAACTCCTTAACTCCTTAAATTCTCCTTAACTCCTTAAATTCTCCTTTACTCCTTAACTTTTGTATTTTCTGAGTGCGGCTATCAGCTCGTTGTTTTCCGTCTTTGTGCCCACTGTTATCCTCAGACAGTCGCTGCACAGAGCCACCCGCGTGCGGTTTCTCACGATGATTCCTTCGCCCACGAGATAGTCGTATATGGCCTGTGCGTTGTCCATCTTGGCGAGAAAGAAGTTGGAGTCGGTGGGATAAACCCTCTTGCAGACGGACAACTCGCGGAATCCGTTGCACATGCGGTCGCGCTCCACGAGCAGCAGATTGACCCATTTCTCAACATCATACGGGTTCCTCATCATTTCCATGGCCTGCCGTTGCGTGAGCAGGCTGACGTTGTACGGATACTTCACCTTGTTGAACACCCCGATGATTTCCCTTGAAGCGAAAGCCATGCCCAGACGTATGGCGGCGCATCCCCATGCCTTGCTCATCGTGTTGAGCACTATCATGTTTGGGTATTTCGCCAAATCGAGCCTGAACGGCCTTTGTCTTGAGAAGTCACTGTACGCCTCGTCCACGATGACGATGCCGTCGAACCCCTCCAGCACCTTCTCCATCTCCTCCCTCTGCAGGTTGTTTCCCGTGGGGTTGTTGGGGCTGCACAGCCATATCAGCTTGGTGTTGGCGTCGCAGGCGGCAAGCACTTTGCCCGCATCGAGCCGGAAGTTGTCGTCGAGCGGCACCGGTCTGTACTCCACATCGTTGATGTCCGCACACACCTTATACATGCCGTACGTGGGTTCTATGGCCACCACATTGTCCACCCCCGGACGGGTAAAGCATCTGTAGGGCAGGTCGATGGCCTCGTCGCTGCCGTTGCCGAGGAAGATGTTTTCCGCCGGCACGCGTTTCACTTTGGCCATCACCTTCTTCAGCTCCGTCTGCAACGGATCGGGATAGCGGTTGAGCGGAGCGTTGTAAGGGTTTTCGTTGGCGTCGAGGAAAACCCTTGCCACATGTCCGCTATACTCATTTCTTGCACTGCTGTACGGTGCGAGACTCCTTATGTTGGGTCTCAACAGTTCTTCAACACTCTTCATCTTCTGTCCTTTCCTCCAAACTTTTCAGTCTTACTGTCATTGCGTTCCTGTGCGCGTCGAGCGATTCCGCCGCCGCCATGGCCTCCACTGCCGGCCCTATACGGCGCACGCCTTCGGCCGTGAGGTGCTGGAATGTTATCTTCCGGCAGTAGCTGTCGAGGTTGACGCCGCTGTAGGCCGTGGCATATCCGTGCGTGGGCAGCGTGTGGTTGGTGCCGCTTGCATAGTCGCCCGCGCTCTCGCAGGCATATTTTCCGAGGAATACGCTGCCCGCATTCACTATCTTTTCAGCCACGGCGGCGTAGTCTTCGGTCTGTATTATGAGGTGTTCGGGAGCATACATGTTGCTCATGTCTATGGCCTCGTCCATATTCCCCACAAGCACCAGGCGGCTATTCTCCAATGTCCTGGCGGCTATATCCTTGCGCGGCAGCAGCCCGAGCTGGCGTTCAACCTCGGCCTTCACACGGTCGAGAGTCTGCCCGCTTGTAGTTATCAGCAGCACCTGCGAGTCGGTGCCGTGCTCGGCCTGCGACAGCAAGTCGGCGGCAACGAATGTCGCATCGGCCGTAGCGTCGGCTATCACACACACCTCCGACGGTCCGGCGGGCATGTCGATGGCAACGTCGTGCAGGCTCACCTGCTGCTTGGCTGCCATCACATATCGGTTGCCGGGACCGAAAATCTTGTATACCTTCGGCACCGTTGCCGTGCCGTAGGCCATGGCTCCTATGGCCTGCACGCCACCCGCCTTGAACACTCTGTCCACGCCGGCCGTGCGTGCGGCCACGAGTATGGCCGGATTGATGCGGCCGTTGCTGTCGGGCGGGGTGCACAGTACAATCTCCCTGCACCCTGCTATCTTGGCCGGAGTGGCCAGCATGAGCACCGTGCTGAACAGCGGGGCCGTGCCGCCCGGTACGTACAGGCCCACACTTTCTATGGCCACGCTCTTCTGCCAGCACGTCACACCGGGCTGTGTCTCCACCTTGCGGCCCTCAAAACGCTGCGCCTCGTGAAACACCTTTATATTATGGTGTGCCATGACGATGGCCTCCTTCAGTCCGGCCGGCACCGCCTTTTCCGCCTCGTCCATCTCTTCCTCCGTCACGGCAAGCGCGGCGAGGGTGGCATGGTCGAAGCGTTTTTCATACTCCCTCACTGCTTCGTCGCCCCTCGTCTTCACGTCTTTGAGAATCCTTGCCACGGTGTCGTTGAGTTCGGACACGTCTGTGTGCGGACGCATGATAATGTCGTTCCACTGCTCTTTCTGCGGATATCTTATTATGTTCATGTTCTTTTGTCTTTCTTCTTAAACGTCTTCTTACTGCATTTCCATGCCGTATGCCGTCATGCCGGCTTCCGGTCAGAGTATCATCTTCTCTATCGGGGTTACCAGTATGCCCTGTGCGCCAATCTCTTTCAGCCGGCCTATTATCTCCCAGAAGCGTTTCTGGTCGAGCACGGTGTGCACCGAGCACCACTCCTCGTCGGCAAGCGGTATCACCGTGGGGCTTTTCAGGCCCGGCAGCACGTCTATTATCTCCTGCAGGCGCGCCTTCGGTGCGTTCATCCTTACGTATTTCTTGTCTTCGGCGTTGCGCACGGCCTCAAAGCGGAACAGCATGTCCTGCAATATCCTGCGCTTGTCCTCGTCCAGCCGCTTGTTGCCTATGAGCAGGGCTTCGCTACGCATCACCACCTCCACTTCGCGCAGATTGTTGCTCACGAGGGTGGAGCCGCTGCTCACGATGTCGAATATTCCGTCGGCCAGACCTATGCCCGGCGATATCTCGACGCTGCCCGTGATGACGTGTATGTCGGCCTTTATGCCTTTTTCATCCATGAAACGCCGCAGTATGACGGGGTATGACGTGGCTATCTTCCTGCCGTTGAACCACTCGGGGCCGGGGTAGTCGATGTCCTTTGGTATGGCCAGTGAGAGGCGGCAGCGGCTGAAACCGAGCCGCGACACGATGTCGGCATCCTCGCCACGTTCGGCAAATTCGTTTTCGCCCACCACGCCGATGTCGGCCACACCGCCGGCCACGCTTTGCGGAATGTCATCGTCGCGCAGGTACAAGACCTCGAGCGGAAAGTTCGACGACTGTACCAACAGAGTGCGTTTGCCGGCGTTTATTTTTATGTCAGCCTCGGCGAGGAGATTCATCGTGTCCTCAAACAGGCGACCTTTCGATTGAACTGCAATGCGTAACATATATCTATTGTTTTCTTGAAAATGAAGTGCAAAAGTACGGAAAATAATGATAATATGCAAGAAAATGCTTACTTTTGCAGTCAATTTGAAAGTGATTAAAAAAAGAAAGCAGTGAAAACGAAAAGCAATGCCTGCCGTTTGCAGGTTTTGGCGGTGGTGCTTGCGGCTGTGGCAGCGGCCTGCGCCGTGTCTTCGTGTGGCGGGAAACAGGCCGAAAGGGTGGAGGCTCCGTGGGGCGTGGTGAACGATTCGGCCGGCTCCGCCGACGGTTTCGACCTCGACCGCATACAGGCCAACGGCGAGATGATAATGCTCGCGCTGGGCGGACCGGAGTCTTATTACGACTACCGGGGCCGTCATCTCGGTCTGCAGTATATGCTCTGCCAGCGCTTTGCCGACCATATAGGTGTGAGCCTGCGCGTGGAGGTGTGCCGTGACACGGCCGAAATGCTGCGCCGTCTGGCCGCCGACGACGGTGATGTGGCCGCATGTTTCGTTGCCGATGCCGAAGTGGCGGCCGCGGCGGCGTCGGAGCCGCGCCTTGTCTCCTGCGCGGTGGGGGTGGATTCTGCCGCCGCCCACTGGGTGCTTACATCGGCCAAGCCGCGCCTTGCCGAGGCCATCGACGGGTGGTACAGGCCCGGAATGATTGACGCCGTGCGCCGTGAGGAGGCGCTGCTGCTCAGTTCGGCAAGTGTGAAACGCCGTGTCTATTCGCCCATGCTCAACCGGAAGGAGGGCATCATCTCGCGTTACGACGCACTCTTCATGACCTACAGCCAGCCCATACGGTGGGACTGGCGCCTCATGGCCGCACAGTGCTATCAGGAATCTACGTTCGACCCTGCCGCACGGTCGTGGGCCGGAGCCTGCGGGCTCATGCAGATAATGCCGTCTACAGCCGTCCAACTCGGTCTGCCGGCCGACGGACTGTTTGACCCCGAGAGCAATATTGCCGCCGCGGCGCGCTTTCTCGGCCAGTTGGAACGCAAGTTCAGCGACATTGCCGACCGCGGCGAACGCCTCCGCTTTGTGCTGGCCAGCTACAACGGGGGCTATCACCACATACGCGACGCCATGGCTCTGGCCGGGCGCGACGGGCACAATCAGCACCGTTGGGCCGACGTGTCGCGTTATGTCCTGCTGCTCAGCACGCCGCGGTACTATCAGGATCCGATAGTGAAGTACGGCTATATGCGTGGTTCGGAGACGGTTGACTATGTGCAGAAGATATACCGGCGGTGGGAGTCGTACCGCGGAGTGAAGGGCGGGCACGACGGTTTTACGGGCACAACTCCGCGCAAGGCCACGCACAGAAAAAAGAAATACGAAATCTGACAGCGGCAGTCGGCCTGTGGCCGGCGGCGCGGAGTGGGAGCGGGGCGGCATTTGCCGGCGCGATTCGGAATAATTCCGACAAAACGCTTCGCCGCCCGCGGCAAATCGGTCTTTCGTCCGCTACAAGCCGAAAATGGCGCATTTTCGCTTCAAACAGGATGCGCTGACAGTCAGACAGTTACGCAAACGGCCTGTCGCCATGCCCTTTCAGGCCTGCCGTTCGGGGCATGACTGGGTGCAAAACGGCCTATTTTGCAACGCAAAAGTGCCCATATTGCAACGCAAAAGTGCCTCTTTTACAATGCGAAACGGCCTGTTTGGGCTGCAAAACGGCACAAAACGGGGTGCTGTTGGGCTGAATAGGGTATATAAAAGGCATGAAAAACGGAAGCCGGAGGGGCTGAACACCCTTCCGGCTTTTTTGGTTCGGGAAAAAAGAAGTGCGTTTTTTTAAGAAAAAAACTTATGTTTCCGGCGTGCCGTCAGCATACCGGCATTTGTTGAAGTCACAGCATGCCCTTCGTGCTGGGCAGCTCGTAGTGGTAGATGTCGCGGCGCACGGCCATCCTGATGCTGCGCGCCAGAGCCTTGAATATGCCCTCTATCTTGTGGTGCTCGTTGGTTCCTTCGGCGTGTATGTTGAGGTTCATGCGTGCGCTGTCGCTCAGACTCTTGAAGAAATGGAGGAACATCTCGGTGGGCATGTCGCCTATCTTCTCGCGTGTGAACGCGGCGTCCCACACCAGCCACGGCCTTCCGCCGAAGTCGAGAGCCACCTGGCAGAGGCAGTCGTCCATGGGCAGGGAGTAGCCGTAGCGCTCTATGCCGCGCTTGTCGCCCAGTGCCTGCAGCAGACATTCGCCCAAAGCGATGGCCGTGTCCTCTATGGTGTGGTGCTCGTCTACGTGCAGGTCGCCGTGCGTATGCACTGTCAGGTCTATCATTCCGTGGCGCCCTATCTGCTCGAGCATGTGGTCGAAGAAGCCCAGGCCGGTGCTTATGTCGCAGCGGCCGGTGCCGTCGAGGTTCACACCGACGTGTATGTCGGTCTCGTGGGTGGTGCGGCGCACCTCCGCCGTGCGCTCTCCGGCGAAGAGTATTTCGGCAATTTTGTCCCATGTCATGCCGTCACGGCCCAGTATAAGGGCCTTGCAGCCTATGTTGGCGGCAAACTGCCGGTCGGTCTCGCGGTCGCCTATGACGTAGCTTGAGGCCATGTCGTAGGCGGGGTCGAGCATATATTTCTCCACCATGGCCGTGCCGGGCTTGCGTGTAGGGGCGTTGTCTTCGGGGAAATGGCGGTCGATGAGTGTGTCGTCGAACGTTATTCCCTCGCCCTCAAGCGTCTGCATGATGAAGTTGTGTACGGGCCAGAAGGTGTCTTCGGGGAATGACGGGGTGCCCAGTCCGTCCTGATTCGACACCATTACGAACTCGAAGTCGAGCCTGGAGCGTATGAACGACAGGTTGCGCAGCACGCCGCGGGTGAACTTCAGCTTGCCGAACGAGTCTATCTGCTCGTCTTCCGGCTCTTCGATGAGGGTGCCGTCGCGGTCGATGAACAGTATTCTTTTCTTCATAATGTCTTGTTTTGGTTGTCTGTTGTGTCGAGTTCTTCGGTCATACGGCGCCGTCCGTTCTCGTCGGTCTCGATGGAGCCGTGCAGGTAGTACACCACGAAGACCACCGACATGCGCACGTATGCCTGCAGGAATCCGGCTATGAAGAACACCACTGCGGTGAGTGCCGTGATGTAGGAGGGCATGCCCTGCGGGTCGCCTTCGGCCATTCCGAGCATGGCCTGGCCGTTGGCCATCGTGATGACAGAGGCCGGCATCGACGTTATGCAGCCGGTGACGGCGAGCACGATGAGGCTGATGAAGAACACGGCGAGTATAGAACCGGTGTGCCTGACGAGGCATGTGGGGTAGTCGGAGCCGAGGAGTGGCCAGAAGCGTTTGCCGTCGTCGAGCAGGTATTTCATGGATATGGGTGCCAAGGGCAGCAGTGCCGCGGCCGCTATACATATTATTATAAGCGTGAGTGCGAGCGTGACGATGTGTGCCGATGGCTCCGCGAGCCGTGCTCCGAGGTAAAACTTCCATGCCAGACCGAAGGCGATGGCGGGCACGGCCACGATGACGAGGCACGACAGCATGGCCTTCAGCGTGCGCCAGGCCGCCTTGCGGTCGAATGTGAGCCATCCGGCGGGTGCCTCGATGGTGCCGGTGGTGCTGTGTTTTCTGAGCAGTGAGATGCCGCGCGAGTAGAAAATGGTTTCCAGCAGTCCGCCTATGACAATCATTACGGGCACCGCCGCCAGTGCGGCAAGCATTTGCATGGCCGCCAGAAAGCCTTCGGACGCGGCGGCTGACGAAAGGCTCTGCAGTATTACGGGCAGCTTTATCAGAAGCAGCGGACCCAATACGGCGCATGCGGCAGCGTATGCTGCGGCTGTGTGCCACGATGATTTGAATATCTTTCTGAAGTTTCCGGTGTAGAGTTTGAGGCCGGTTGTGATTATTTTGCCGGTGCTGCGGCTTTTCAACAAAGTGTATTCGGATGTTTTATTTCCCATATTTTTGTTATTATTCTCTGTTCATTATTGCAAAGGTAGTGCTTTTTTCGTATCTTTGCGTCATAAAAAACTGAAATCATTATCAATATTAATACTTATTATGAAAATATTGAAATGGGGATTTATCGGTTGCGGTGAGGTGACCGAAAAGAAGAGCGGGCCGGCCTTCAGCGAGGTTGAAGGCTCGTCGGTGGTGGCTGTCATGAGCCGCAGCGCGGAGAAGGCGCGCGGCTATGCCGGGCGTCACGGCATACCGAGATGGTATACCGACGCCCAGGAACTGATAGATGCCCCCGAGGTTAACGCCGTATACATAGCCACTCCGCCGTCGAGTCACGCCACGTTTGCCATCATGGCCATGCGGGCGGGCAAGCCGGTGTATGTGGAGAAGCCGCTCGCCGCAAGTTATGAAGACTGCGCCCGCGTGAACAGGGTGAGCGAACAGACGGGCGTGCCGTGCTTCGTGGCCTACTACAGGCGCTATCTTCCGTATTTCCTGAAGGTGAAGGAGATTGTCGACAGCGGCATCATAGGCGAGGTGCTGAACGTGCAGATAAGGTTTGCCGTGCCGCCGCGCGACCTCGATTACCAGAATTCGGGCAACCTGCCGTGGCGTGTGCAGCCCGACATTGCGGGCGGAGGCTACTTCTACGACCTTGCCCCACACCAGCTCGACCTGCTGCAATACATGTTCGGGGTGATAACCGAGGCCGACGGCATCTGCGCCAACCGCGGGCGGCTGTATGAGGCTGAGGACACGGTGAGTGCCTGCTTCAGGTTTGAGAGCGGCCTGCCGGGCAGCGGGTCGTGGTGTTTCGTGGCCTACGAGTCGGCGAGGGAAGACCGCATCGAGGTGATTGGCGACAAGGGACAGGTGAGCTTTTCTGTGTTCAACTACGACCCCATACTGCTCCATTCGGCCGAAGGCACGCAGAGCATCGTCATTCCCAATCCTCCTTACGTGCAGTATCCGCTGATAAAGAATGTGGTGGAGCACTTGCAGGGGATAGGGGTCTGCACGTGCACGGCCGTGTCGGCAACGCCCGTCAACTGGGCTATGGACAGGATATTGGGTAAGTTCTGACGGCTTATGAATCTGATGGCACGACTGTTTCTCGTATTCTTGTTTCTCGTTACTGCATCGGGTGTGGTGGCCGGAAAGGATGGCGGACGCAAGGAAATCAGCAAGCTGAGGAAGACGGTGAGAAGTCTCAGCTCGATAGATACCAACTATATAGAGCCGCAACATTATAATTTTACGGTGATGGCGCAGTCTACTGCCACTTACGAGATATACACTCTGAAAAGCAGCAACGGCCAGACGGTGACGCTCGCGCCGGATGTCATAATGAAGGTGGGGCCGTATTTCGGGTGGCGTTGGTTCTTCCTGGGCTACACTTTCGACCTGCGCAACATCAGTTTCGGGGGGAAGAAGCAGAAGCGCGAGCTGGATTTCAGCATTTACAGTTCGAAGATTGGCATCGACTTGTTCTACCGCCGGACGGGCAGCGACTACAAGATACGTGATGTGTTTGTGGGTGACGACGTCGACGCGGGGCGTCTCGACGGTGTGCCTTTCGATGGCGTGAGTGTGGGAATATCGGGGTTTGACATCTATTACATATTCAACCATCGGCGCTTTTCGTATCCTGCGGCGTTTTCGCAGAGCACGTGCCAGAAGCGCAGCTGCGGGTCGGTGATAGCGGGGGTGGGCTATACGAAGAACTCTCTCGAGCTCGATTACAACAAGTTGCAGAAGGTGGTGGAGGCTTATACCGAGCCCAACACGGCCAAGATAGACAGCGGACTGATGTTCAACAGGGTGAACTATTATGATGTGAGCGTGTCGGGCGGATATGCCTACAACTGGGTTTTCGCCCGCAACTGGCTGTTCTGTGCCAGCGGTGCGGTGGCTTTCGCATACAAACATTCTGATGGTGATGTGAGCGAAAAGAACCGTCTGGGCTTCAGTTTCGACAATTTCAACATTGACGGGATAGGGCGCTTCGGCCTCGTTTACAACAATACGCGTTGGTACGCCGGTGCAAGTGCGATAATACGTTCGTACAATTACAGGAAATCGAGATTCTCGGCAAACAACACTTTCGGCAGTATTAATGTTTATTTGGGATATAATTTTGGCAAAAAGAAACGTTATAGAAATAGATGAACAGGTTTGTATCATACGTATTCATGGCCGTGCTGATGCTCGTATCGGCACCCGGGCGTGCCGTGGCGTGCGGTGGCGGCAGCGGCGCAGTGCACTATACACAGGCTGACAGCTGCCTGATAAGCGGGCTGTTGGCGGAGGCCGGGGCTTTGCCGGAGGGCGAAAACGTGCCCTTGTTTTTCGCAAGGAAATTTCTCGGGCGGCCGTATGTGGCGCACACTCTCGAGATTTTCGACGACGAAAGGCTTGTCGTGAACACGTCGGAGCTTGACTGCACGACGCTGGTGGAAACCGTTACGGCACTGACATTGTGCGTTTACAGGAAGAAGTTTGCCTTCGGCGACTATCTCGGCATGCTGAAGTGTCTCAGGTATCGGGGCGGAGTGATGTCCGGTTACACCTCGCGCCTGCATTATTTCAGCGACTGGATTGACGACAAGCGGGCCATGGGACTGGTGGAGGAGATACAGAATCCTGTGCCGCCGTTCACAGCATTGCAGCGTCTCGACATCAGTTACATGAGCACGCACAGTGGATCTTACAAGGCGCTGGCGGCCCATCCGGAGTTCGTTCCGGAGATAAGGCGGCAGGAGAAGGCGCTGACCGGCCGCACGTACAGGTATATACCAAAGTCGGCGGTGGCCGGTGCGGCGGTGAAAAAGGCCGTAAGAGACGGTGACATCATCGCCATCACGTGCCGGAAGAAGGGCCTTGACATAGCCCATCTCGGTTTTGCCGTATGGCGGAAAGACGGCCTGCACCTGCTCAATGCCTCGATGCTGCACCATAAGGTGGTGGAGGAGCCGATGACATTGTACAGGTATTTGCAGAAGCATCCCGCGCATACGGGAATAAGGATAGTGAGAATAAGCAGATGAAACCTTTGCAACGGGAGGTGGAACGGCCGGAGTAAAAGTGTCAGACAGACAATAACAAACAAATAAATAACAAATAACAAGAAAGAAAATGGAATTACCTGATTTTATGAGTTATGCCGGAAAGTTTTCTGCCGGCGACTTTACAGAGAAGATTTCGCGCATAGCCAAGAGGGCCGGGGCCAAGCTTGTGTATGCCGCTCTCATACTTTATTATACTCTTCAGAGCGATAAAGTGTCGGCCAAAGACAAGGCCATCATAATAGGAGCACTGGGATACATGATCAGTCCGCTTGATGTCGTGCCCGACGCAGTGCCCATTGTGGGGTTGACGGACGATATGGCCGTGCTGCTTTATGTGCTGAAAAAGATTTGGACCGACGTGGAACCGGAGATAAAGGACAAGGCCAAGGAAAAGCTGGCCAAGTGGTTCGACGAGGACGAAATAGCGGAAATAGAAAATCTTTTTTAGTCCGCGGGGTGCGTGCCGGCCACTGGCGGCCGGTAGGGCAAGCCGTTTCCACAGTCTCCTTTCGGCGGATTGTGGAAACGGCTTCACGTATTATTGTAGGGACATATCCCTACATTTTGCTTCTTTGTATGTTGATATACCATCTTGAAATGTATCCTTCGGCGTTCGCAATGTGGTGTGACGCGCCGGCGCGGTTGCGCCCTGACAAAACAAAAGAGACTGATTGAACACTCAATCAGTCTCTTTCTTTGGAGGTGCCTAGCAGATTCGAACTGCTGTAGACGGTTTTGCAGACCGTTGACTAAGCCACTCATCCAAGGCACCATTGCTTGTTTGCGGTTGCAAAGGTAGGCATTTATTTTTATCCGACCAAATCTTTTTGCGTGTTTTTTCGCTTTTCTTCGCATTTTCTTTTCATTTCGTTGCGGAGAGAGCAGCCGTCGCAGCCGTCGCAAGGTGATGCGGGACGGTTCAGCATCTTGTATATACGCCATCCGGCATAGGCCGCGGCGCATGCCACAATTAAGTAGACCGCTACTGTCTGCATGCGAAGAACTTTGTGTATTCCGACTCGAAATTGGGTGTGAACACGCCTTTGCCTATGTTCGCCCTTATGTCTTCCGCGCTCCAGAAACGGCCCCCGGCCAGTTCGTTCGCGTTCGGGCAGACGGCTCCGTCGTATGTCGTCTTGTGCACATATACCAGTTCCCGCTCCCGTTCGCTCTCGAAAACGTAGTGCCCCAAGGCTTCCGGGGTGAAGTCGGTCACGCCCAGTTCTTCGCCCACTTCGCGGCGGAGGGCCTGCTCTACGGTCTCGCCCGCATCTACATGTCCGCCGGTTGAGGTGTCCCATTTGCCCGGTTGGATGTCTTTCCATGCCGGTCTTTTCTGGAGATACAGTTCTCCCTTGCTGTTGAACAGGTGCAGGTGCACTACCGGATGAAGTGCCTTTGAGCCGCCGTGAGCCTCGCCACGGGTTATGGTTCCGGTGACATTGCCGTCTTCATCCACTGTCGGAAATCGCTCGTTACTGTTGTCCATGTCTATGTCTTGTTGTTTTTCAGTTTCTGCAGCAGTGCCTTGTTCATCGTCTGTATGCGCTTTCCGCGCTTTTCTATGTCCTTTCTTACATTATTTATATTATAGTACAGTTCGGCGAAGGCGTTGAGGAAGAAGTTCGGTCTGCTGTCGGTCTCTATGACTTCGGGGTTGGTTATTATCCTGATGCCGTGCTCTTCTATGTGCACGTCAATGTCGGTTCCGGTCATTATCGGCTCGCCGTCATAGTGTATCGGGCCGGGAGTGCTCCGGTGTATGTGTATGCGTTTGGCCTTGAACGTCTTTATCTTTGAGTTCTTGTCGAGCGTCTTGCTGAATATGTCGAGGCTTATCTGCGGAGCGTCGAAGGCGTTGAAAGGCTCCATTATTATGACGTCCATGAGCCCGTCTGTCATGGTTGCCTTTGGCGCGATGTAGGCGTTGTTGCCGTATTGCGACGCATTGGCGCAGGCAATGAGGAAGGCTTTGTGCCGTTTGGTGCCTGTCTCGTCCTCCACTTCGTATGTCTCGGGCTGGTAGTCGAGGCCTTCTTTCAGCACATTTTCTATGTAAGTGATGGGTCCGCGCTTCTTTGAATTGGCGAATTTCTGGCTGATAAAGGCGTCGAATCCCATGCCGCAGGTGCAGAAGAACGGCAGGTCGTTGATGATGCCGTAGTCTAATGACTCGATGTTGAGGCGGTTTATTATCTCTATTGATTTGCGTATGTCGATGGGAATGGACAGGTGGCGTGCCAGGCCGTTGCCCGACCCGCACGGTATTATGCCCAGTGCTGTCTGCGAATGTGTGAGTGCACGCGCCACCTCATTCACCGTTCCGTCGCCCCCTATGGCCACGGCCACGTCGATTTTGTCCTCCACACACTGTCTGGCAATCTCCGTTGCATGGCCTGCATACTCGGTGAACTTCACTTGATAATCGAACTTCGATTTGTCAAGAGTGCTGTCAATCATGCGCGGTATTTCGTTTTTCGCATGGTTGCCCGATATCGGATTCAGTATGAATACTATGTTATGTTTTGAGTTCATCTTACTTGCAAAAATACAATATTAGCCAATAATAAAGCCCGATTCGTACATAAAAAACTCTAAAAGTGACGATTATTTAAAAAAAATAATATCTTTTGATAAAAAATGTGTACCTTTGCAGCCTGTATAACTTAGTAGTATATCTACGTAATTATTATAAAAGTGGGACAGTTACAAGAAAGATACAAGAACTATCGCGAGCCTCAGAAGTTTATGGAGGCTGGCGTTTATCCCTATTTTCGTGCTATAACCAGCAAGCAGGGTACAGAAGTTGAAATGGCCGGACACAAGGTATTGATGTTCGGTTCCAACGCTTACACAGGATTGACGGGCGACGAACGCATCATCGCCGCAGCGAAGAATGCTTTGGACAAGTACGGTTCCGGATGTGCCGGAAGCCGTTTCCTCAACGGAACGCTTGACTTGCACGTTCAGTTGGAGAAGGAACTTGCTGAGTTTGAGGGCAAGGATGACTGCCTTTGCTTCTCTACCGGCTTCTCTGTCAATGCCGGAGTGCTTGCCGTTGTTGTGGGTCGTGGCGACTATATCATCTGCGATGACCGCGACCATGCAAGTATAGTGGACGGCCGCCGCCTTTCGTTTGCGAAGCAGTTACACTACAAGCACAATGACATGGAGGACCTTGAGAACATTCTCAAGACCCTTCCCAAGGAGGCTGTAAAGCTGATTGTGGTTGACGGCGTGTTCTCGATGGAGGGCGATCTCTGCAAGTTGCCGGAGATAGTGGAGCTTAAGCACAAGTATAATTGCTCGATAATGGTGGACGAGGCTCACGGCGTGGGCGTGTTCGGACGCCAGGGCAGGGGCGTGTGCGACCATTTCGGACTGACCGACGAGGTAGACCTTATCATGGGAACATTCTCGAAATCGCTTGCAAGCATCGGCGGATTCATCGCCGGCGACGCCGATACCATCAACTTCATACGCCACACCTGCCGCACATATATATTCAGTGCGTCAGACACTCCCGCCGCAACGGCTGCCGCAATGGAGGCGCTTCACATTCTGAAGAGTGAGCCGGAGCGCATCGAGGCGTTGTGGAAGGTGACCAACTATGCACTGCGCCGCTTCCGCGAGGAGGGCTTCGAGATAGGCGATACGGAGAGTCCTATCATACCGCTCTATGTTCATGACATAGACAAGACGTTCCTCGTGACGAAGATGGCCTTCGATGCCGGAGTGTTCATCAACCCGGTTATTCCCCCGGCATGCGCCCCGCAGGACACGCTTGTGCGCTTCGCTCTGATGGCAAGCCATACGGAAGAGCAGGTTGAACGCGGTGTCCAGGCTCTGACAAAGATATTCAAGGAGTTGGAAATAATAAAATAAAGACAATAAAATTTGCAGGACTCGGAAAATATCGCTACCTTTGCAACCGCAAAACGGGGATGTTTTCCAAGTCTTTGCAGCGGGGTGTAGCGCAGCCCGGTAGCGCTCCTGGTTTGGGACCAGGCGGACGCAGGTTCGAATCCTGTCGCCCCGACAACTTAAAGAATCCTCACATCGAGGGTTCTTTTTTTTGTTATTACTGTCATCGGATGTTTTTATTGCAATCAGCGGATGTTCTTATTGCAATCGGCTGATGTTATTGTGACAATCTACAGATGTTCTTATTGCAACCGGCAGCCGGCATTACGCATCCGTCACTTGAACTCAAGTTGCCTGTAACCCACCAGTCGCCATGTCCGTCCCCCCGTTTCCTTATAGTATACATAGGCCTGATAACGGTTCTCGGTCTGATAGAAATTGCCTTCGGTTTGAGGTATGGAGACCTGTCCGGTATTGTCCGTCAGCATATAACGGTATGAATAATATCCCTGTTTCTGCATTACTGTGGCATGATACATCCCGTCGGCCGCATTGTAATTCATCACGTAGTTCCCTTTGTCATCGTCCGTAGTCCATTCTCCGTCGATGGATATTCTGCCGCCGGAAAGCATCGGTGACTTGAGCCGGTAGTGCACATAGACATACTCGCTTATGCAGTCGTTCTCCACGTTGTCGCTGTTGCGGATGTAGAAGGCACCGTTGGCATCCTCGTCGTAAAGGTAGTTCATCCTCGGTTCGTCGGTGAACGGGAACACGTTGTAGTTGTGTCCGTCCCAGTCGATGCGGTCGATGCCCATCGTGGGGTGGCTTACGTCGAGCACCTCATACTTCCTGTATTCGTTTCCGGCGTCGAATATCAGCATGCGGTTGTGCATCCATTCAAGCCCCTTGTTGGAGATGATGTTGGGCCGGATGTCTTTGCGTGCGCTGTCATCGCGGTTGTTTTGTGTCACGACAATGCCTATCTGCTCGTCGTGATTGGTTACGCTCAGTGCGCCGTAACCCACTGTCAGCGAGACCTGTTGGTGGCTTTTGTTCACGTCAATGTCCGTGTTTGTGGTGCACGTCATGCCGATGTTGGCCAGAGGTTCCACCACCATAAACTTCGCTTCGGCCACTTTTTCGCCGTCTTCGTCAAGTACCGTCAGCCTGTAGTTGCCGCTCATCTTCAGGCTGCACTTGTCGTTCGGCAGCCGGAGAGTGTAGTGAGTGTAAAGGACGGTGGTGTTGAGAGAGTTTTGGTAGTCTTCTATCGGGTTGTCGTTGAATCCGTTCAGGAAGTCGCTTTCAAATATTTCCTGCGACACACTCCAGTCCTTTTCACAATGATCGATGTGGTAAGTGAAGCGGCGATACTCGTGAGACAGTTCGTCGAAGCTGATATTCAATACGTCGTCTCCGCCCAGTGTCATCACCGGCGGCGAGAGCCAGTCGTTGTTCACCACCACCTGCAGGGTCTTTATCTGCCTGCTGTACACCGTCTGTCTCACGGCGTTGACATTCTGTGCGGCAGGCGTCGTGAAACAGACGGCCGTCAGGATACACCTTATTATATATATATATGGTATTCTTTCCATCGTCGTGTCTTTGTAATATCAGCTTTAAAAAAAGGCTCCCGCATCCGTATTGGGGATGCAGGAGTCTGGCTTTATATTATGAGAATCGCATGTCTCACGACATGTTTGGTTTATTTCTTGTTCAGGGCCATGTCTATTTCTACGGCAATGGCTACGGTAGCGCCAACCATCGGGTTGTTGCCGATACCGAGGAAGCCCATCATCTCAACGTGGGCGGGCACTGAAGAAGAGCCTGCGAACTGTGCGTCGGAGTGCATGCGGCCCAAAGTGTCGGTCATACCGTATGAAGCGGGACCGGCAGCCATGTTGTCCGGATGCAGCGTACGGCCTGTACCGCCACCCGAAGCCACCGAGAAGTAGGGCTTGCCGGCGAGCACACGCTCCTTCTTGTACGTGCCTGCAACGGGGTGCTGGAAGCGTGTCGGGTTGGTTGAGTTACCGGTGATGGACACGTCAACGTCCTCCAGCCAGTTGATAGCAACGCCCTCGCGTACATCGTCGGCACCGTAGCAGTTCACCTTGGCGCGCGGACCGTCGGAGTAGGCGGTACGGTTAACCACGTTCACCTTGCCCGTATAGTAGTCGAACTTGGTCTGTACGTATGTGAAACCGTTGATGCGGCTGATGATCATGGCAGCGTCCTTGCCCAGTCCGTTGAGGATTACGCGGAGCGGGTTCTTGCGCACCTTGTTTGCCATTTCGGCAATCTTGATGGCACCTTCGGCGGCAGCGAAGCTCTCGTGGCCGGCGAGGAAGGCGAAGCACTGTGTCTCCTCGCGGAGCAGACGGGCTGCCAAGTTGCCGTGACCGATACCAACCTTGCGGTCGTCAGCCACAGAACCGGGGATGCAGAAGCTCTGCAGACCGAGACCGATGGCCTCTGCTGCCTCTGCAGCACTCTTCACGCCCTTCTTGATGGCGATGGCGGCACCGCACACGTATGCCCACTTTGCGTTCTCGAAGCAGATGCGCTGTGTGTCCTCGCAAATCTGATAGGGGTCAATGCCGGCCTCTTCGCAAATCTGATTTGCCTCTTCGATATCCTTGATACCATTCTCGTTGAGCGTTGCTATAACCTGATTGATGCGGCGCTCCTGGCTCTCAAAACTTACTTTTCTTATCATTAGTCGGTCCTCCTCTTATTCTTTACGTGGGTCAATAGTCTTAACAATTCCCTGCTCGGCGGTGGTGCGTCCGTAAGAACCGGTGAACTTCTTCACTGCCTCGTTGGCGTCCATACCGGCCTTGATGGCCTCCATCATCTTGCCGAGGTGTACGTACTCGTAGCCGCAAACCTGGCTGTCCTTGTCGAGGAACATCTTTGTGATGTAGCCTTCGGTAAGCTCCAGATAGCGTGTACCCTTGGCAACGGTTCCGTAGAGTGTACCTGTCTGGCTGCGCAGACCCTTGCCCAAGTCCTCAAGACCGGCTCCGATAACGAGTCCGTCCTCGGAGAAGGCACTCTGTGAGCGTCCGTATACAATCTGGAGGAACAGCTCGCGCATGGCTGTGTTGATGGCGTCGCAAACCAAGTCTGTGTTAAGAGCCTCGAGGATGGTCTTTCCCGGCAGAATCTCAGATGCCATGGCGGCAGAGTGAGTCATACCTGTACATCCGATAGTCTCAACGAGACACTCCTGAATTACGCCTTCCTTGATGTTCAGCGAGAGCTTGCAGGCACCCTGCTGGGGTGCACACCAACCCACACCGTGGGTGTAACCGGAAATATCCTTTATTTCCTTTGCCTGAATCCATTTGCCTTCTTCAGGAATGGGGGCGGGTCCGTGGTTCGGGCCTTTGGCAACAACGCACATGTTGTTGACTTCGTTAGAATAAGTCATATCCTTTTCAGTTTTGTAAAAAATGAATAATTTTATCTTATCTTTTTGTAACTGCAAAGTTAATAAATTCTCCGGAATAATACCCACTGTCGGGTATTCTTTTTTGTTCTTTACCTTCATTTTTGTCTTGTCCGCTAATATATATAAGGTATACGTGGGGCGATTTGACAAGTGGAAGTGGCAAAAGTGTGTCTCCTCACCGGTTGCGGCGCGTTGCGGCGGGGCATGTTCCGTGGATTTTGACAATGGCTTTGGGATGACAGAAGTCACTGTCCTGCTGTTGTAAAAATATACCGTAATTTAACATTCCGTTTTATCTGAAACAGAAATTTCCATGCTCCGAAAAACGGAAAAATGCGCCGTCGGGAGGCCGGAAAAGGCCCGTCGCGCCCCAATATGGCCCGTTTCATGTTGCAAAACGGGCCATATCGCATTGCGAAATGACCTGTATTGCATTTCAAAACGGCCTATATTGCACTCCGAAATAGGCCGTTTCGCACCCCGATATGGCCTGTTTCGGAAGGCAAAACGGCATGTTTTGCGGTGGAAATACGGCCGGCAGCGACTGTAAGACATGCACACTTGTCTCCGGTCGGGCGTTATGTCAAGACACTCAGAGGGTTACGTATGCACACGCAAAACTCGCGAATTTGCGGCAAAGCGGCCGGAGTTTCAGAATATCCGCGTATTCGGAGGGCTTTTGTAATATAAAATCGGAATATCGCGGGCGGCTCCGTTTCAGTCTGACAATCGTGTGTGGATGTTTTGAAATGACATACCGTATCCATGGAGTCGCCCCGCAGGGGCAGCAAGCCCATAGCCCGGGGCAGAGCGA
>NZ_URNN01000018.1 GCF_900549175.1 uncultured Prevotella sp.
ACCGCCAGTTGTCGGCAAACTCCAGATGCAGGTCGGATGCGTATTGTATCTTCATTTTGATTATTCTTCTTCAATAAACATTTCATCAAGCTGGTCTAACAACCCATTCACAAAGTCCCCATCCCGGTCAAGCGATTTCGACAAGGGTTCAGCAAGTGCCGCCCAATCAGCTCTGATAGAGGCGACAAACTCCTGTACACATGCTACAATGGAAGCCGGTGCTCCGACGGTGTCCTCTGTCATGATGACTACATTCTTCAATACATCAGAACGGTGTTTCTTGATGTCCTTGGTATTCACATGCTTTCCTACCTGTTTATCAGCGAGGAGATTGAGATATGCTCTTGCCTTCAGTGCTATCAACGCAGCTGAGTCGGCATGTCGTATCCCGTCTGTCAGTTGGCTATGGGCAATGGTGAAATGATAGTATTCATCATCCATGATGATAGCACTGAGACTTGAAACATACTCGTCGGTGGGAATAGGCTCAATAACAAGTCCTTTGGGCTCTCCAAGCACGTCGGGGTGGCGAGACAATAGTTCTATCATTTCTGGATAACCGTCTTTTCCATCAAGGAAGCGGTACATTTCATATCTTGGTGGTTCACCAGCCTCCTGTTTCCGCTTTTCAGGCCGATAGCCAGCCTCTCGCACAAACTGCCAAAAACGGTTGGCGAAATCCTCTGTCATATTCTCAACTATGACTATCATGTCGATGTCATGTGTGGCACGTGGGCGCACCACGGTATTGGTCATTGTGATGTCGCAGGCTGTTCCGCCTATCACCACATAGTTTTCTGTGTATTCCGTAAATGCCTCACGGAACTTGTCTAATCCGTCCATTTCAATTCATTGATTATTCGTTCTACTTCTTTTTCCACTCTCGGATCTTCGTCATCCCGCAGGGAGAGGACAAGAGAGAGTCTGTCAACCCATCCGTTATTATTGTCTATGGTGCTGACAATGGGGTGTTTCCATACCTCTATTATTATGTTGCCATCATAGATATTGGGATTGTCAATGGCATCAGCCGACTTGACGGCACGGTATTCCTTACCTGTCATCATTATCATCCGTTCCTTGTCAGGATTGAGCATGGTATAATGAGCCAAGGCATTGATGCCGCACACGGGATAATCGGCATTCAAGTGTATATCGTCGCAATATATGCGGTTCTCCACAGGAGACTGCAAGACGTTTTGGGCCTTATCCCATAGTTCCTTGCCTCTTAGCTCAAAATGGATTACCTTGCTGCGCTGTCCATTTTGTACCTTCCGGCACAGACCGACATCTTCAAGACAGGTGATGCCCAACGTGATACTTTCGTAAGAGTAGGGCAAGAGTGGCGCGATTTCCCTTGCCGACATTCCTTCAAGACTGCTTATCTGCAAGTGATAGAGCACGAGGTATTGTCCCACAGGTGTCAGCACTTCAGCTTTCTTCCTGTTGGTGGTTTTCTCCATCGCAACAATCATGGGCAAATGAGCATACTGCTCTGACATGATGAAATAGACACCCTTGTCCATCAGCCGCTGACGCTCGTATGTGGGACCGGGTGCAAGGATAAACACCGTGGGCAGCCCCAAAGCCTCACTTAACCGCTTGCCGGTGATGTCGCATTCTCTCGGGGTGGGGTTGCCTTTTTTCGGTTCCACGAACAGCAGAGGCATACCCTGATATATGCCGTCATAAAAGCTGTATGACAGTTTTTCGCCGACAGTGGTGCCTTTAAGCCTGTCCTTGGTACGAGGTTTCAGAGCAACCTTTCTTCCCAATATCCTTATTTCTCTTTTTAATTCCATCTTGCTACATTTTAATTGTGTATTAAAACGATGCAAAATTACAGATAATAATTGATAATCAAGCATGTTTTGACGAAAAAGTGGCTTTATAGCACTTGATTTCAATATAACGAAGCCGTTTCTTTCTCCAAATGATGAGATTTCCACCAATTTTTTTAACCTTCTAAAGTTACTTATATTCGCCTGTCCATCAGGTAATCGTTGACATCCTTGTATTCTGCATACCTGAACGACTCATCCGTCACTCGATATTCAAATAGTCCCATAATGGTTTCCGCTGTTTTTCGTCCGGCATGGTCATTATCAAGAAAACAGTGGATATGTGTATAGCGGTCAAGATACTGCAATGCACGTTTTAGATTGGCGACGGAATTTAGTATCATGTAGTCGCAGGGACTCTCGATAACGAACCGCCTGTCTTTACACTTGGCAAGTGTCAGGTACGACAGAAAGTCCATGAAGCCTTCAAAAACCAGACAGCCGTCCTGCCACATATTGAATGTGTGTGATATCAGTGTGATGTCCTTATGCCCTATGCAACCTTTGAAATATGGGTTGCGTACCTCGTAACCCTCGGAAAGATTGCCGAAGGCAATACCATAGTAGTGCTTCTGTTCAATTTTATAATGTATCTCGCGACAGTACATCAATCCAATAGTGACATCTATACGTCTGGTGTTGAGATAGGACAGCAGGGCATGGTTTCTCAACGGGAACAGTCTGACATCATTCATCTTGATGAGCGTGTATTCCTTAGCGTTAATTGCGGTTTCGACTGCCTTACCAATAGGGACTATTCCCTTGGATGCAATGAGGGCAAGGGCATCAGAGACCGCCGGCTTATTATACATGCGCTTTACCAATTCCACGAGATCACCTCCTTCCTGTATGCCATAGTCATACCACAGGTTGTCTTTCCTGCTGACCTTAAAAGATGGGGTGCGCTCGCTTCTGAAAGGTGACAGGTACCAGCAGGCATTGCCTCTGGTCTTTGCAGGCTTTATTCCTTCCTTGTCCAAAAAGTCTATAATACTCAATTTCTTCGATTGCTCTATATTCATGTTTGTCTTCTTTGTGTATATGGAAAACAGTTTACTTTACCCTTTCTTCTATATAGGCACGGGAGTAAACTAAACCATTTGTTAAACCTATTTTGCCCTCCTGGTTCGAATCCCGATTTAAGTTTACTTTAGCCTTATTTCTTATATATAGGCACGAGGGTAAACTAAACTGCTTTCCTGAACTTTTTTTATTCCTCACCGTGAAACAGGTCTATCTCTGCAGGGCTGTAGCCGAAATAGTATAGGGTGTCCCGTTTGACAATGAGTTTTTTGTCATTGATAAGATACTTCAGCATCTTGACTATGATACTTCTACCACGCTTAAAGCCAATATCGGCATAGGCTTGCATCAATTCCTCCACGACCTTGTTGAACCCTCTTATGGGCTTGTCCTTGAACGCAGACGCCAGCGCTTCGTTATGCTGCTCGGAGGTCAAGTCTTGGAAGGTGAACCGCGAAGGCTGCCTGTCCCCTGTTTCCTGTTCCGGCACATTCTCCACCATTTCCGGCAGTCCTTCCCCGTTCACGGTAAAAGCAAACGGCCTGAACTCTTTTTCTCTGATGTGCATCGCCTTTACCTCACTGATATTAGGATCAGTTGTACTTTTGGTAATGACGAGGACAGTTTCTGCCTTGTTGTTCATTTCCGTTCCTATATGGCCGCGCACGTTGTTGTCGCCCTTGTTCTGATGCAAGACACAATGGATATGGAGGTCGTACCTTGATGACCATTCCATCATTTTGTTGATGACCTCCACCGACTCGCCCGCATTATTGATGTCCAATAACAAGTCACGTATGCCGTCAATGATGACCAGTCCATATCCCTGGTCTTGGGCAAGGGCATAGTCTATGACTTCTATCCTGACGGACGGGGTGTATTCTCTCAGACAGATGAAGTCAAGATTCTCGTTGTCAATGCTTGTTGGCAGACCTGCGAGCTTCAGGATGCGCTCCAGTACGTTATGGCAGTGGTATCTGCTCTGTTCGGTATCGACATACAGTATCCTGCGCTTCCCCTCAGGCAGACTGGCACAGTAGTTCAGCACCTTGCCGTTGGCGAGGGAGGCAGCTACCAATGCGGACACGTTGAATGTCTTCTTCGCCTTTGCCTTGCCTGTCGAGGCGCTGAAGTTGCCCAATGTGGCGATGGTGGAGTTGTCAACCCAGATAATCTGTGGAGGAGTCTTGTATGTGTCCGTCGCTTTTATAAGTGACTCGCTGAGTATGTGGGAAATGCGGTTCCTTTCCTCATCGTTCCTGCTGTCAGCCATTGCTCTTTTTCCTTCCATAGCGTTTCTGTCCAAAATATGGCCTCACTTCTCCTTTATCTTCTGTCTCTACCTTCGTCACTGCACCGATAGTCGGGACGTTGTTCTGCAATAGCCACTCGTCGAGTTCCTCCTTGTTGAAATAGAGCATCTTGCCGCGCGGCTTGTAATGAGGTACCTCGCGGGCCGATGTCAACTTGTAGAGAAGGCTTTCTGATACACCCATGTAGAGGCAGGCCTCGCAGAAAGTCAGTACTTTCTTTGTCGTGTAGATATTGTTTTCCAGCATCGCAAGCCGTTCAAGCAGCTCTTCTACCGGCTCCATCTTTTTCAAGACGTTCTCAACGGAGCATACACGCTCGTTGATTCTTTCCATAAATGTTGTTCTATTCTGCATGATGATATGCTTTTTATCGTTTGACATGGGAGGCGTCCCTCCGGCAGCACTGTGCTTTCTGGGTGCAAAATTACGGAGAGAATATCCATCCCGAATAAAAAGCGGGGTGACAGCAGGGAAGTATCATCCCTGTTATCACCCTTTTTGTCTTCCCTTGCTGGGTTAATTGTCAGTTTTATGCCCTTCTTGCATCTCTCTTATCGCTTTTCGTATGTTCACCTGCGTGGCTGTCGGGGAAGCCTTTGCCCTGTTCAAGGCTGAGGACAGCGTGGAAGACTTTATCGGCTCATTTGATCTGGGCGAGATAAGAAATCCACCTTTGTCCATTGTGGACTGCCAGTTGTGGTCTATCAGGTTATAGACAAGCAGCTCGTCAAAAAATACTACGACGTTGCGGATGTTCCTTACCTTTATGGAAAATCCAGGCTTGCATTGAAGCAGTGCCGTTATGGCTATCTTGGTATCTTCCTTGTCGCTTATGGAAAGAAAACAGTTCGTCCATGCTATTTCCGCAAAGCAGGACATCTGTTCATCTGAGAACTTTCCGCCAAACGTGATGGTGTGGACGCCCTTCGGTGAATGAACAGGCATGATTGTAAAGTAACGGTGTATGAGATTGGAGCAATCCTTATGCGTGAAAACTTTCTTGTTCAAGTATTCTTCAAGCAATTCGGGATTCTGTAGATACAGGCCTTTCACAATACCCATGTTTGCTCTGTGGGCATTCCTGCAGCAGGCTTTGTCGCAGTCAATGAAATGATGGACACTGCAGAATATTTCTATGAAACGCTCAGGTTTCATATTGTAATTTACGACTTTCTCTACGTAGAGCTTTTTTGCTGAGGACAACAAGCAGAACAGCTCGTCCAATACGTCCTCATTGCACTGCACATGTTTATGCGGGCAATACATCTCCCCAAAAAGAGAGATGACCTTTTGGGTCTTTCTTGTTCATTTTTACTTTTATTTGAAATGTTCTATAAAAACAACTCAGGCCACTTACGCAACCTGAGTTGTATAATATTTTTTATAATCGTATAGTGTGTACATTGCCGTTTTAGTCAAAGAGTCCATTCACCAGGTTTACAGCTTCATCCTTCTTGCGGTTGACAATCTTGGCATATACCTGCGTCATGCGAACGTCGGTATGCCCGAGCAATTTGCTTGTCGTGTACAGATCTGCACCGAGCGTCAGCATCATGGTGGCGAAAGTGTGGCGGGCAGTATGGAACGTGAAGTGTTTGTTGATGCCAGCGGCCTTTGCCCACGGCTTAATCAGCACATTGACAGCAGCTGTGGATGGAAGGTCAAACACTTTATCCTGTGGGCTCTTGCCACCACGCTCTGGCATCCACCTTAAAGCCTCCGGAGATAGTGGAAGGTAGATGGGGGCCTTTGTTTTCTGCATCACCACTTCAAGTCTGGTCTGTTCCCCGTCCAGGTAAACATTTTCCCATTTTAAAGCGGTAATATCACTGATACGCAAACCACAAAAACAAGAAAACAGATAGGCAGCCTTGACCGTCTCGTTCGGCATCGGGGTGGCAATCAGTTTTCTCACTTCGTCAACTGTCATATACTCACGTTTACTTTCTGGTTTCTTGATTTTGTCCGCACTGCTTATTCTATTAAAAGGGTTCACTTTCATCAAATCTTCACGTATTGCCGCATTCAAAGCACCGTTCAGGGCACGGTAATAGTTGTGAGCTGTGTTCGCAGCGAGACGTTCAACATGCCTTGGGCGGTAATCTGTCCTAAGATAATCAATATATCCTTGGCAGAATGCCTTGTCAACTTGATCAAGTGTAACCTTGTCACCTGCCCACTCCTTGATAATCCTCATGGCAACAGAAATCTGACGCCAGTCTTTTTTACCGCGTTTCTTTTGATTGTCCATATATGTACTCATCCAATCAAGTAAAAAAACTTTCGGCTCGTCTTTAGCTTGCTTGATGCCCGCTTCGCCATTGGTTAGTTCAATGATTCTGTCGGCTTTGATTTTATTGGCGGCAATCAGGGTGGCTTGGTTCTGCCTACGGGAATTGTCATCCGTTTCGGGAACGATATACATCTTGAGATACTCATAGGAACGTTTACCTTCCCTATAAATATCCAAATACAAACTTTTATTCCCATTGCTCAGGTCTTTCATCCTAAGACGGATAGGTTCCTTTGCCTTCATCGTTTTCTTGCTTCTTACCATGGCTAATTGATTTAATGTAACAAACTGGGTGCAAAGGTACAAAAAATAAATGGAATTAAGAAACAAATAAGAAACAAAAATAATAAAAACAACAGAAGTTATATGATAAATCAAGAAACAAATACAAACACGCATATTTTATTAAAGCATTATATATCAGTATATTTATTTGTAGTTGTTTGAAACTTGCTTTCATATAATACAGTTACTTTATGAATTTCGCAACTTTCAGATACTGTCTTGAACTTAGCAACGGTAGATGTTCATGGGTGTGACTATGTCACGACCGGTGGAGACTTATACTATTAGTATGAGTTCTCCATTTGGTAGTGTGATGTTCATATCGGCGTGGGCTCTAACGTTGTCTGTTCATCAGTATCGGGCAATGCGAAGGCCTCTATCAGTGGGACAGGCAACAAGCAGTTCCCACGCTTTTTTTATGTCCGTAACGATTACTTTTAACCGCTTTGCGTCAGGGAACGCGCATCGCACAGAAAGTAATATTGTAACAACGTGCTAACATCTATTATCAAACGAGCATTGTACATTGGCATGACCATACCAATGTTCTCTTCTTGCTGTATTTTCAACTGCGACGAGACACCAATACCCGAAGTTCTTAATGCGTATATACAATATCACGCACCACAGGCAGAAATCCACAAAGGCTACAATGCCTACTTCGATCTTTCAGACGGTCTCTTGGCTGCATATCAGGTACCGACAACATCCAACTGCCTGAAAAGCATGGTCAACAAGGTCACCGGCAACGCAAATTGCGAGAATGTCTATACACTCAAGAACAGCGAAATCACCAAAAGCGAACTGCGCCAGACAGAACTGTACAACTACATCCTCACTCCCAAGAACTATCAGATGATAGCCCCTATCGAACAGTCGCTTGCCCAAATTATCAGGGACGGCCATTCAGCTCTGCTCGTGACCGACTTTGAAGAATACAACGAAGGTCATATCCAACAGCAGAACTATGCAAAAAAATATTTCATTGACTGGCTCAACCGCGGCAACCGAATAGTGTTCTTCGTCTTTGACTATAAGGAGGGCGCTGTCAACAAGCATCTCTATTTCACTGTCTTCGACACGCCTGACCATCTTCTGCTCAAAGAAACCGAAGACGCCCTCAAAGGCAATGGTGCCGTCTACAAAACATTCCGGCTGAACAAAGACGACATCAGTTTTGCGGCCAACTATCCCGCCGTAACCATTGGAGGAACTTACCATGACCTCTCGGGTGAAGATATTGTCAGCCTGACCAAGGAAGACGGCGAGGACAACTGCTACACAATTTATCAGGGCTGGAACGCCGAATACTATCCATTTGAGGAGTCATGGCCAAATATCGTGAAGAATGTACGGGATGCAAAGGACCCTGAATCCGAATACAATCCGCCATTCACCTACCTCATCAGCGGACTGAGAGCAAACTTCAAGGACATTTCAGGTTACGACATCCGCAGACTCGACATCCGCATTACCGACATTCAAGGTGACTATGACAAGTTTGCCGGTTGGTATGCCTTCAAGACCTATGGTGAAAACGCAGATGACAACAACAACGTATTGCCCGAATACGACTACACGAAAGGCTCCGGCCCAATAGGCGAGGTGAAAGACATGTTTGTCTTCTCCGGGAAAGTGAACAAGGACATGACAGCCGACATTGCACTTGACTTCCGACCGAACTTCAGCGGAATTGTGGCTAACATGCCTATGGGCGACCTGCTGCGTGTTGACGTCATCATCGCCGACTGCGAACCACGGTACGATGTTCTGCCATCTTTCTTTGAATGGGCGAACAACCGCAGTCTTGTCGAAGCCGTCAAGAACACACTGCAGGATCAGAACCCCATTGGACAGGTCATCTATACCTACTATATAAAAGCAATAGAAGAGTAATATAATAACAACTTAAACCCATCATATCACAATGCAAAATACAATATCTGCCTACATCGTTGGCTTCATACTGACCGTAGTGATGCTTATCATCTCAGCCATCGTGTCCAACCTCATTGCCTACCGTCCGGACAACAGCGACTGCAAGAACCGCAAGACATGGTTTTGGGTATTGGGAATCCTAACCCCTGTCCTGACTTTCTTAATCACTCTCGTTTTCGGATACATCAACATCAAGTCACACACGAAAGCCAACAATTATATGGTCGCCATGGCCATATCATCAGCAGCATCCCTCGTGTTATACATTATCCTCGGCTGGATTCTGGCAAAAGTCAACAAGCACGGAAAAACCGGTAACTGGTTCTAACCAATCTAAAAAAACAGACTATATGGCAGACAAATTATTCGTAATAGCCATTGGCGGAACAGGCATGCGCTGCCTGGAGGCGTTTGTCCATCTTTGCGCCATCGGCATGTTTGACAATGAAGAGATAGAAGTGCTCACACTTGACACCGATCAGGCAAACGGCAACAAAGGACGCGTTGAACAGCTCATCGAGCTATACAACCGCATCAAGTCCAACGAAACGAGCAATATAGACGGAGGCGAGCCGAATGTCGACACATTCTTCTCGGCAAAAATAAATCTTCACCGTTTCTTCACCAACTACACAGACCAAAGCCGCAAGACGTACCGACTGCTCTCATCCATGCAGAATGTCACAAGCGAACAGAAACGTGACAACGAAGACTTAGCAAACCTCTTCCTCGATGCCGACACCGTGCAGGTTTTCGACCTTTCGCATGGCTATCGTGCTCAGACTCATCTGGGTTCAATGCTTATGTATCACGGCTTCGTCGAGGCTGCAACCCACTACGCCAAGGACAAGAACAGCGCAGCGGTAGAGGAGGTGGAACTGGCCGATTTCCTCACACTACTTTCCCAAGCCGGCAGCCAAGCGCGCGTCTTCGTGTTCGGCAGTGTTTTCGGCGGCACGGGAGCCTCATCTATACCGGTCATCCCTACGGCATTAAAGGAAGCCGTCGATATTCTCGGACAGACCGCTCTTGACCTGACAAAGACCAAGTTCGGTTCAACACTGCTGACAGAATATTTCACGTTCACCGCCCCTGATGACCAAATGAAGAAAGAACAGCACATCGTAGCTGACGCCAACAACTTTGCGCTCAACAGTCAAGCCGCCCTCCAGTTCTATCAGGGCGACCCGACCGTCAAACAGGTCTATCGCCGTCTCTACCGCATAGGATGGCCGCTGCAGAGCGAGAACGTATCAGATGGAAGCCTTGAAACCGTGACCGGCGGTGCTGAACAAAAAAACCAGTGTCATGTAGTGGAGCTCATGTGTGCCTGTGCCGCATACGATTTCTTCACCATAGATGAGACACAGCTTGGTGATACCGGTCATGAAGCAGAATATCTCTATCGCGTTGTTCCGTTCTCGGGAAATAATTTCGATTTCTCCGGCAACGATTTCGTTGGCGCCCAGGGTGACGTATTCATGAACAAACTCGGAGCCATGTTCTCCCTTTCTCATGTCATTTTGGCCAAACATGAAGCAGCTTTCGGACGTCAAGGAATCAAGGGACTGCTCGACCGTTTCCGCAAACAGAATATCAACGACTATAATGCTCTCACCAACGAACAGGCTGCAGAGATTGACAAATACTTCAAACTCTTCGCATACGACATAGACAACATGGGCAATCTCATCCCTGGCTGGATTTACCAAATTAACGCGTCAGCAGGTTCTGGTAAATTCATGTTCCGGCCGGATGCGTTCCCTGACAGATCCGGCATAAAGAACGTTGACCCCGGAAACATATTCGTTGACGAACGCCACAAATGGGACAAAAGCATCATATCAAACCGCTACGATCATTTCATCGACAAAATTGTGGCCGACGGCCGTTGCCAGCCAAAGGAAAAGCAGAAAGTCAACACTGTCAAGGAGCGCTTCCTTGCACATATCTATAACGGCATCACAATAGCCCAAAAGTTCAATGTCTAAACAGTTAAGCCATGAGTAATAAAGCCTTAGTCATCAATGTGCAGGGGAAATCCGTTCCACAGGGAGTACCAAACAAATGGGAAGGACTTACCTCACAAATGCCTACCTTTACCAAGGACATCATAACACCGGCTCTTCAGGAAGGGACTGACACCTCTGCCTTAGTATCAGGTGTTCCCACTGTATTTGCCCGTGCCACGCTGTTTGGTACGGCACTTCAATATGGTACGACAGGAGAAAACTCCTCTGCCCTTAATATCTACTATGAGACACTCGTAGACGAATGGCGAGGTCTCATAGCATGTATTGCCCTCGACTCCAATGCCATTGACGTACGTCAGATAAAACTGGCCTACAGCGACGGTAAGTCCGTGCGCGACACCATCAACCCGTATGAGCCGAAAGGTGCTTTCGGAAACATGCTGTTCTATCGCCGCAACGCATGGTGTCCGCAGCGTGCGGCACAAAATGCTCAAACAGAACCAGTCATTAATGTAATAAAAATTGACGGACAGGTCGTGGCAGGAACGTCACCGGACACCTTGCTATTCACCGCTCCCAACTACCACCTTAAAGCGGGAAAAGCATACGTCAATGTCTATACCGGAAAGTTCACAGATCCGCAGAAATCAAGTCTCACATCTGACCAATGGCTTGCGCTCTATGCATACGTCGACAATCTCTTGCAGAAGATTCCTTCACTTGCAAACTACTACACACCGGCAGAAGGAGGCCGGCCACTGGTAGACTACAGTTGCGTGACGAACAATCTTGAACAGTGGCTCAACGAAATCAGCCAGAACATCGAACGTAAAGGAATCGACCTTGCTAAAGCCAGCGCTTTACCTGTAAACCTCTTTAGTGAACCGTTCGGGCTCGTATTCAATTTCACTGATGAGCTCTACGGCTATAACGGAAAGATTACACAGAAAGGAGATTTCCATGGTATTGCGTTCAATCCGGAGAACCTCCTGCTCGAAAAAGGCTCACAGATTGCACGCATACCGCTCGGTAGCGACTACGAGAAGAACCCGGACAGACTGACAGACTTGTCCATCTATGTTCTGAAAGCTGACAAAACCGGACAAGATGGTTATGCTTTCTTCGCATTGCCTTTGAGTGGGATGGGAATCAAGGTTTTTGGCAGGAACATCGGCACCGTTCTCGGACAAGACCAATCGGGTGTAGACGTGAAATCACGTATCACGGCCCATTTCGATGAACCCACAAACACACTCAACGTAACCCTCACCTTAGCCATTGACGAAGGAAAGAGTAAAACCATTAACGTCTCCTATCCAGTCAAGCCGGAGATTATCCGGCGAAAAGACATCTTGCTTTGGCCTAATTTCATCTCCAAACAGTGGAACCGTTATTTCCTCTATTCCGAATTGCCCCACAATGTGCATAGTGAGGATTGCCCGTTCCGTGCCGAACCGTTTGTAGGCGATGAAACGGCTCCAGCATTTGATGTCGTATGCGATGAAGACGGCTCATTCATTTACCTTGCCCAAGACGGCAAGGCATCAAAAGACGAGCACGTGGCGGCCCAACTTCATATCTTAGCCGACCATCGCGTGAGCGACAGTAACTATCAGTATGAGATATATGAAAGCAGCCACCCGTTCAAAGGAGTGCGTCTCACGTCTACTGGCAAGAACAGCGGTTTCATTCTCATCAGGTATTCAGACAAGATATCATCGCGTATACCCTATTACGGACTCGACGGACAGGTTGAACTTCACGACGCTTGTCTTGGCATCGATTTCGGCAGCACGAATACGTCCGTAGCATATTATGATATGGTGAATAAAGAGGATGCTACGGGACTTGACTTCAAGGATCTCCGCATATCGCTGCTTTGCGATATGCACGACGATCACAAAGCTCCTACCATAGAGAACAGTATCTTCTTCTTCCAAGGTACACAAGTTCACTCAAATGCTGTAAAGAGTATTCTCGCTCTTCAGGACGAACGGCGCTATCCGCAAGAACAAGGGAAAACACCGGACGCATTACGCAAGAAAGAAATATCGGGCGGTTTCCCGTGTTTCTGCAAAAATTTGCCGGTAGCAAATATAGAAAAAGATAAAATCGGTGTGCAGTTCATCAATGGCACAGGTATTTCTGCTACACTCATTCACAACATGAAATGGAGTGACCAGGAAAGCGACAAAGCCCACAAGACTGCATTTCTAAGTTCACTACTCTTACAGATATACGCACAACTGTTTACCAACGGTGTTGTGCCGGTAAAGCTCAATTGGAGTTATCCGTCAGCCATGAGCGACAGTCTCGTACGTGACTATGATCAGATATGGAGCAATCTCGGAAATATCAGTCCTGTCATGGACTGGAATAGTAACATAAAAAAACTCACCGTCACGCAATGGAAAGCCGGTATTGTCGATATCAACGATGGATGGGAAAATGACAATATCGCTTCATCCAATGACGGTTGGGGCAACAGTGGAGACTTTTCGGCTTCTGTGGATGATGGTTGGGGTTCTGCCTCTAATAGAGGCTGGGGCGATCCTTCTTCATCTGGGAATGGCTGGGACAATGCCAAATCCGCAGACAACGGCTGGGACGAGAAGCCAAAGGCTAAAGCCACAGTTGTCGACTTGAAACCCGATGGCGGTCCTATTGACTTTAATTTCAAAACAGTAGAACAGGAAAGTTGCCAGACCGAAGCGTGTGCTGTGGCCAATTACCTATCCACCAGTTCCAAGATAGATACTAACGTGCGGACACTTACGCTTTGTTTCGATGTGGGTGGCAGTACAACTGACATTTCGGCCATCTGCATGATGCGTGGTGCGGACGGACAGCCACATAAGGCCATGATAAAGCAGAACTCCATCCGCTTTGCCGCCCAGCGAATTTCCAATGCGACACGTAGCATACCAACGTTTAAAAAGGTTCTGGAAGAAATCTGCCAACGTTACAATCTGCGTATCCTTGGGTTTAATATGGGACCGAACACCTACTCTCAGGATACGGCTCCCTATTTCTACGAACAGATAGTCGACAATCTCAGCCCTGAACAGCTGGAGGATTTCTATCGTTGTATCAGTGCTTATAGTCCGGAACTTTTCAGTGTCAACCTATACGTGACAGGTCTCATAATGTATTATGCCGGCCAGCTGACAAACAAACTTGTCCAGGAAGTGCGTCGGAGTAAAGACGGTCCTGGAACCAATTGGACACCACAAGTGCAAGTTGTCTTTGCCGGCAAGGGTTCTCGTATCTTCGAATGGTTCAGCTGCACAAATAATGAACGTGCCTTTGCCTATAGCAAGGAAATGTTCATCCACGGCATTGGCGGAATGGACAAAGCCAAGTCATTGCTTTGCGGTTGGCCGATAATCCATCTCAACGACCGTAGCTCGACTGATAATAAGTTTGAAGTATCAAAAGGATTGGCCATGGCCGCTCTGCAAGCCGATGATGGTGGGCTGATGGTGCCAGGAGACAATCGTGCCATTGAAATTCTCGGCGAAGAAGGATTTAGTATCCGGACAAAAGACAGCGAAGAGGTCGCTTTGGAATTTGACAATAGCATTACAACCCAATTTATGGAATATCTAGGTACATACTTTATGCCCCCGATGAGTGCAGACGGCAAGCCTACATGCAAACGGTTTATGGATTTCACCAACGTCTTCTTCACCTATGCGTCACGTCTCTACCGACTCGACCAAAAGGTTACAAAAGAAGATTTCATGAAAGGTTTCATGAATATGAATATCGGAAGTTATATTAAAGCGTTGCCGGAATACCGGAAAGCACTGCAGGAAAAGGCACAGCATGGCTTCGATTTCGTAGCACCCATAATAATCATAGAGGGAATGAAATTCTACGATGAGGTATTACTCCCAAAGTTGAACAGAAATAGTTGAATGTCATGAAATTCTGCATCCTCATAGAACTTTCAAAGGAGCACATCTCATTCCTCTACAACCGCGATGATAGTGACAACGGCTTTGTTCCATTTGTGGAACAAGGTCCGTTGCCGTTGGCTATATACTGCAGCGGAAACCAGATGGAAGTGGGACAGTTTGCCATTGACGAAGCAAACAAACAAAATCCCAATGCCTACACCGATGTGTTCAGTAAGTTGCGCGATGGCGGTACGTTCAGGTATCGTGGCGAGGAAATACCTAACAACATGCTTCTTTTCAATGCCATCCAACGCTATCTGACTTCGTTCTTCGACAGTACGCTTATAGGCCAAATGGGACGGTTGGAACAGAACGTTGCGACAATGCCCATTTGTTTCCTCTTCCATGCCGACATCAATGAAAATGAACGGCTGTTCGTCAAAGACAGTTTCTTGAAGAGTGGATTTGCAAATGTCGGTCTGAGAGATTGTGATCAGCTTGCCATGAATACAATGCGGGCAGAGAGTGAAAATTATGTCTGCGTGACAAGTAATGGGCAAGACCTGTTCGTGAATATCTATAACAGGAAAAGAAAACGGATAGAAACACTCTTCATCCGCAATAAAGGACGCGACCCACGTATGGATGTCGCCATAGAAAAGCTATGGGACTCCATTGGATATGACAATTACTATCTCAATCGTGAACAGGAACAGCCCATTCTTGAACAAGTGGCGGAAAATTTCCTTGGAACGGGAGATTATTCTTTTAACGAAAGCGTGACTCTCAGCAATGGTTCTCCATACAATATGACTCTCAGCCTGCATGAACTGGAACAATTCAGCTTACAGGATGACGGGAAAACCATTATTGATGTGATGCGCAAACTTGCAGACAACAACATCAGTACCAAAGACTGTACTGTCATCCTTCAAGGGAAAGCAGCTCACAACAGTTTCTTTTCAAAGATGTTCCGGACTGAGTTTCCCATGGTAAAAAGCATAGACAGCATTTACCGCACGGAAATGCTGGCAACGCTCTTGGAAGAAGTCCAAGTTTCAAACTATCAATTTGCTATTAATAAAGGTGAGACACCTTCTCCACATATCACTACATCTGAACCACATACCACCCCAAAACCTACTGCAATTCCGGTACAGACAGATTCCCAACATACCACAGCACCGACCAAACGGGATGAGCGTGATTTGAAGATGCTTAGTTTGGAAGTTGAGACATATATAACTACCAACAGGACTGAATTGGCATTAAAGGAGATTGAGATTTTTGCAGGACGGATGCACGACAAAGGTGTTGCTGCCTTTGACAACAGAATAAAGACTTTGATAGCTGATGTAAAAAAAGCAAGTAATCAATCAGAACATTCTGAAACAACGGTTGCAACAGAACCGACCGGCAGAGACAAGCGTGATCTGAAAATGCTACAGATGGAAATCGCCACCTACATAAAAAATGGAGAGAAAGGAAAAATCAGACAAGCCGTAATCGAGTTCCGCAAGAAAATGCATGCAAAGAATATACATGCCTTTGACGAAGAACTGGCAGCCTTGGAATCAGCAAGTAAAGGAAAGTCCGCCGGAACAACAGGAAACAGAGAAAGTCGCAGCGATAAATCTCAATCAGAAAATGTTTCCTGTACGGAGAAGGAAGTCACTTTTTCAGAAAATGAAGGAATGAAACTTATGCAAAACGGAATGTTCAAAGAAGCCCGCGAATGGTTCCGCAACAATAATCAGCGTTTGAAAGCCGACGATTGCACTACAATCATCCGTTGGCTTCGTTTCTTGTCAGCATACGAGTCAGAGTTGCAAGCAACTATCACAGCAAAGAATCGCGAAAAAGCACGTGTACGTATAAAGGAAATCAATGAAATTGTATCTTTATATAATAAATATGATATAGATACCTCGCGGTTGGTCAAACTATCAAACGAATATAAACGTATAAAATAACTTAATAAGATCTTTTATTATGAGCAGATTTAATCTATCAAAGGGCGAACGCTTTTCTTTCGCTAAAGACGAGGGACTGAACAATCTCACCGTTACACTTGGCTGGGAAGGAGAGAATGATCTCGACGCCAGCACGTTCCTCGTTGGTGAAGACGGAGTCATTGAAGATGACGCCAATTTTGTGTACTATAATTCTTCAAAACGCAGTGAAGACTTCGACCGCGCTAAGTTTGGAAACAAAAACGCTTGGAAAGCTCAGACACGTCCCATGTCGGCCGATGGTTCCGTATTCGGTTCCATTGACGAGCGTAATGGCGGTTCTACGGAAAAAGTGTCGGTTGATTTATCCAAAGTTGCTCCCAAAGTGAACGAAATTGTCTTCTGTGCTTCCATCTTTGATGAAGGTAAGACTTTTGGTGATGTGGAAACTCCATACATATCAATCGTCAACGATGACAATGGCGAGGAACTATGCCGCTACACACTCAACGAACAGTTTTCCGGAGAAACAGCACTCATTGCCGGCAGTCTGAGCGTCAATGAAGATGGAGAATGGGAATTCAAGGCAGAAGGCCGTGGTATCCTTGGCGGCTTGCAAGCCCTTGTTGAACTTTATGCAGAATAACAAAACTAAAAATAACAATATTATGGCAAGATTTGAATTGAAAAAAGGTGATCGTTTCACCTTGAAAAAGAGCGAAGGACTGACCAATTTGACAGTGTCTCTTGGTTGGAAAGGTGGTGCAGACCTTGATGCATGTGCATTTCTTTTGGGTGAGGATGGCACTATCCTCAGCGATGCAGATTTCGTTTTCTATAACTCAAACAACCGTGAAGAAGAATTTTCTCGCGACAAATTCGGAAATAAAAAAATATGGCGTCAACAGACACGTCCTATGTCAGCCGATGCTTCTGTGATGGGTTCCATTGATGATCTTGGTGATGACGATGGTGATGCAAGCGAAGAAATGACCGTTGATTTAAATAAGGTAAACGGAAAAATTACAGAAATTGTCTTCTGTGTGACTGTCTATAACGAAGCCACCACATTTGGTGCAGTCAACTCTCCGTCCATATCCATAATCAACGATGAGAACGGCGAAGAACTTTGCCGCTACAATCTCAAGGAGAAATTCCAAAGTGAAACCGCTGTTGTGGCCGGTCGTCTGCTTTGCGACGAAGAAGGAGAATGGTCGTTTGAGGCTGTAGGCAAAGGCTATACCGGTGGTATGCAGTCACTAATTGACATCTACGCATAAACTTTCCTACTATGGCAAAAGATAAAAAAAGCACACGTTCGTTTGACCTTGACAAAGGGAGCAAACATTCTTTCGACTTGGAAAAACAGTCTACGCGAACATTCAACTTAAAGAAAGATAGTTTTTCAGACGAAACCGCTCCTGTCACAACGTCTGCAGCGGCCAAAGAATCTGACCCCAAACCGGAAAAGCCCGAAACAAAGCCCACAAAGGTTCCACCCACGCCTACAGCCCCAACCGATAATGGTGACGGTAATGACAGTGGAAACAAAAAGACGTGGCTATGGATTGTGTTGGCTATAATTGTTCTTGCCATCTTGGCCTACTTCTTCATTTCTGGCGGACACTCTAAAGGTTCACAAACCGATAAAGACACGACAGAGTTAGTAAAAGACAGTACAGCAACAGAGCGCAAAGATAGTATTACAGCCGATTCCACTTCGGAAACAACATCTTCTGAAGTCACTCCTGTTGAGACAACATCATCAAATACCAATTCAGAATCTGTTGTTCCAAAGACTTCACAATCATCAGCTGAGCCTGTTCCCGGCACTCCGCAACAGTCTGAGAAAGTTTCTTCCACTACCGACACTCCGTCTGCTACGTCATCAATGAATGTTGATGAGCAAGCACGACAAGTCATAAAAGGCATATATGGCAACAATCCTGAACGCCGGCAGAAACTTGGTGCCGATTATCAAGCAATACAGAAGCGTGTCAATGAATTAATGCGTCAATAACTTTTTAGAGACAAGATCCTATTCACATAATTGAAAAAGGAGCTTGTCTCTGTTTTCCAAAACAAAATGAAACACCTCTTAATCTTAGTTTTATGCTTTCTTTTTATTTACCTCTTGGGGGCTGTGAGGAGAAAGTTGTTCAAAACTATAAACGATAAAAACAATTAAAACATGAAAAAACTATATCAAACAGGTTTGACCGATGCCGAGGTTCTCGAAAGCAGGAAGAAGCATGGCGTCAATATCCTGACACCACCTGAAAAAGAAACCCTTTGGGATACATTCAAGGAGGCTTGCACGCATTGGATAGCAATATCCATGTTTACATTGATTGTACTGGCCGGTATTGGTGCAGGTCTGCTGACCGGCACCATGGGAACAATAATCTGGAGTATGCCGGCCATCATAGCCCTTGCCACTGTGCTAATTCTCATCGTTGGTTTCTTCGGAGGCTTTGGTGATCCGCTTTTCAAGATACTCATCATGGCATTTGTGCTGTCAATGGGTATCTCAATATACGAGTTCTGCTGGATTGGCGCCGGTTTCAAGACATTCTTTGAACCGATAGGTATAATCGTTGCATTGATATTGGCTACAAGCATTGCGTTCTTTCTTGAACGCAGCAACGAAAAGACATTTCAAAGCCTTAATGTCGCTAACGATGACACTCTCGTGAAAGTCATCCGCAACAGCAATGTATGTCAGGTTCCCCGCAAAGACATCGTTGTGGGCGACATCGTACTGCTTGAAGTAGGCGAGGAGATTCCTGCTGACTGCGAGCTGTTAGAATCACTTAACCTCAACGTGAACGAATCATCACTCACAGGAGAACTTCAATGCAACAAGACTACGGATTCCGCATTGTTCGACAAAGAAGCGACCTATCCCTCCAACCATATCATGAAAGGAACCATCATCCTCGAAGGATATTGCACGGCTAAGGTTCGCAAGGTCGGCGACGCGACAGAAAGCGGCAAGGTATTCGAGGCTGCACAGGTAGAAGAAGGTGGAGCTACGCCACTGAGCGAGGAACTTGACGGTCTGGCCGACCTGATAACGAAAGCCAGTTACGTCTTTGCCGGCCTCATCCTCATCGGACGCATCGCCATTTACTTCTATATGAATGGCGCCGATTTCTCCACCGGCGACGGTTGGATTAGTTTCGTGACATACGTGCTGAATACCATCATGATTGCCGTGACTCTCATTGTCGTGGCCGTACCCGAAGGTCTGCCCATGTCCGTGACACTGAGCCTGGCTTTCTCTATGCGCAAGCTAATGAAAGAGAATACACTGCCACGCACCATGCACTCCTGCGAGACAATGGGCGCTACATCAGTGATATGTACGGACAAGACGGGTACGCTAACGCAGAACCGTATGCAGGTGGCCGATGCCATACTGAACAATGTACCGGATGATTTGTTGGCAGAGATGATAGCCGTCAACACTACGGCAAACCTCGACTTCACCGACCGCAACAATATCAAGGCAGTGGGAAATCCGACAGAATGTGCTCTACTGCTTTGGCTCAACGACAAGGGAGATGACTATATCAGTGTACGCAATAGAACAGACATTGTTGACCGTCTGCCCTTCTCTACAGAGAATAAATATATGGCTACTATAGTGAAATCTCCCGTGTCAAACAGAAAGGTTGTATATGTAAAAGGCGCCCCGGAGATACTCATCGGTCTGTCAAATGTATCGGAAGAACAGAAACAACGCTACAACGGATTGCTACAAGACTATCAGAACAAGGCGATGCGTACGCTCGGGTTAGCATATACAGAATTGAAGGACAATGAGAACGTCTTCAATAACGGCAAACTGAGCACTACGTCTCTCAACTTCGTAGGCATATTTGCCATCTCAGACCCCGTGCGCAAGGAAGTTCCAGCTGCCATCAAAGAGTGCGTAAACGCCGGAATACAAGTAAAAATTGTCACGGGTGACAACTCGGGTACAGCAAAAGAAATTGGCCGTCAGATTGGTCTTTGGAACGAAACGGATACAGACGATAATATCCTTACGGGTACCGAGTTCGCCGCAATGACCGATGAGCAACTACTGAACCGCGTTGAAGACATCAAGATTCTCTCACGTGCCCGTCCAAACGATAAGGAAAGACTTGTGAAACTGCTCAAACAGAAAGGCTTGGTCGTTGCAGCTACTGGGGACGGGACTAACGATGCACCGGCTCTCAACGCCGCCGATGTAGGTCTGTCGATGGGTGACGGAACAGCCGTAGCTAAGGAAGCCAGCGATATGACCATTCAGGACAACTCGTTCTCTACCATCGCCAATGCCGTGATGTGGGGACGTTCGCTCTACAAGAACATCCAGCGTTTCCTCCTTTTCCAGCTCACAGTCAACGTTACGGCCTGTTTCCTCGTGCTCTTTGGAGCTTTTATGGGAACAGAGTCACCGCTCACGGTGACGCAGATGCTTTGGATAAACCTCATCATGGATACATTTGCTGCAATAGCGCTGGCTTCACTACCACCTTCACGCAAGGTCATGAATGACAAACCACGCGACCGCAATGCTTCCATACTCAGCAAGTCCATGAGAATAAACATCTGCGGAGTGGGATTCTTTTTCTTCTTCCTGC
Source organism: uncultured Prevotella sp. (assembly GCF_900549175.1). Taxonomy (GTDB): domain Bacteria; phylum Bacteroidota; class Bacteroidia; order Bacteroidales; family Bacteroidaceae; genus Prevotella. The sequence continues at coordinate 21,155 of NZ_URNN01000018.1, forward strand.
TCGTGGCCATGCTCTTTGTCTTTGAACATGGTGACTATACTGGCATGGCTGACCTACTCAATATCCACATCGACGAACGTGATGGGCTGACTACATACGAACTGACACTGATTTTCACTACCTTCGTGATGACCCACTTCTTCTATCTGTTCAATGCCCGTGCTTTCGAGACCGGTCGCAGCGCATTGCACTTCAAAGGATGTGAGGGGCTGTTGACTATCGTCGCCGTAGTGTTCCTCGGTCAGGTGGCCATGGTAGAAATTCCGATGTTGCAGGACTTCTTCAACGTCTGTGGTCTGAAACTGCAAGACTGGGTAATTATCATTCTCGGTTCTTCACTCGTGCTTTGGATCCGCGAGATATGGAATCTCGTGAAAGGAACAAAATGACACTTCATATAATGGAGTTGTGGTTTATATGAAATTCACAACTCCATTGCTATATAAGTTCAAATAAATCTATCGGCAAGTCAACGAATTACGCTGTTAACCGCTGGCTTGCCGATTCTTTTTCATAACTTTGCAAACAAAAAGACAAGCCTAATGAAAGAAAAAGAAGATAACGATATGCTCGAATCACCCGATAATGGCAATAATACAGTACTGTTGCCAATAGAAAATCTGATTCATGTTATCCGCGGTCAACAAGTAATGATTGACAGCGATTTGGCGCGGCTGTATGGCGTGGAGACCAAACGGTTGAAAGAACAGGTAAAACGCAATTTAAATCGTTTCCCTGTCGATTTCATGTTTGAACTGACAAAAGAAGAGCTTGAGAGTTTGAGGTCGCAATTTGCGACCTCAAACCAAGACAGACAAAGAGGAGGAAACCGTTATACACCTTTCGCCTTCACCGAAAATGGTGTGGCAATGCTAAGCAGCGTATTGAAGTCTGATACTGCAATCGAAGTCAACATCCGCATCATGAGAGCCTTCACGTCAATGCGCAGCTTCCTGATGAGCAATGCACATATTTTCCGGCGGCTTGAAGCCGTTGAACATCACCAGCTGCTTATACAGAAACATCTGTCGGATACGGACATGAAGATTGAGGAGGTGCTGACACGTCTTGAAGATAAAGAGTCTGAACCTATTGAGGGATTCTTCTTCGAAGGACAGATATTTGATGCCTATTCCCTCATTTCCGATTTAGTCAGAAAGGCGGACGAAAGAATAATCCTTATTGACAACTATGTGGACGACCGTGTTCTGAAAGTCCTCACAAAGCGTAAGGAAGGAGTGGCGGCCACGATCTATACAGACCCGCGACATTCGCAAATAACCAATGACTTGCAACGGCATAACGCACAATATCCGCAGATAGAGGCCAGAAACTGTTCAAACGTACATGACAGGTTTCTTATCATTGACGATACGGTTTATTTCATCGGCGGCTCAATAAAGGATCTTGGAAAGAAAATAGTGGCTTTCAGCCGGATGCAGCAAAACCCCGACAGTATTCTGACAAGACTTAGATAAACCGATCTGGATAATATTATCATTGAAAACAAAATAGCAAACACGGAGATACCGGGAGTCTATGCTCTGTATCTCCGTGTTTGTGCTTTATGCCGCAAAAGGCTACATTACTGTTGCACCTCACGTTCATTTTAGTTTCGGCTTCAGTTCGTCGGGCGAGTCGTTTGTGAACATGTTCACGGCGGGAGCCTGTTTCTCGAAGAGATTGGTTATCGTCTGACTGTCGAGCGTCAGCGACGGGCAGAAGCTGCCGCCCGTCATGTATCTGATGATGGCGCGGCGCATCTGGCGCGCTACGGGCCGGCTGTCGAGGTTGTTGCTGATGTCCATCGTCGTCATCAGGAGGCGGCCGCCGAGCACGTTGGCTTCGATGAGCATGCCGAGCTTGCGGCTCACATGCCACGTGTCTATCGGCTGTATGGGCGACTGATAGGCTGCGGGGAACTCGCGGAGGTTCATCACCTGAGCCTTGTTCACCAGTTCCCACCAGTTAAGGTTTGTCCAGTCATCAGAAGGGAAACTGCGGAACAGCGGATGAGCGGTGTCAATCACGGCTCCCGTGGTGTGCGGCGGGCGCATCTTAAACCAACTCGTGTTCCAGAATACGGGCAGATATGTCTGCTTCACATCGCTGCCCATACGCACCTTGCCGGCGGCGGTGATGAGCACGCGGCCGCCCGACTTCAATACGCTGAGAGCCTTGGCGTCAAGCGTGTCAGTGATATGGAGGCCAACGGAGGAAGGCATTTCCGTGGAAGCGGGATAGACCCAAAAGTCCCATTTGTTCTCTGCGGCGGGACCATTGTCCGACGTCACGGTCACGGTCATGGTGAATTTTGCCGGCACGGATATACCGGTGAGCGGCATTGTGACGTCCGTCAACGGGAAGTTCTTGCCCACGGGAATGGCCTGACCGGCCGGAAGGCGGGAATAATCGGGAGTAAGAGAGACCGACGCGCCGGTATGACCGGAATCAAGAGATGCCGACGCACCGCTTATATCCACCCGTACACGTGCCCCGCGAAGCTCCTCGCAGTAAGCGTTGTACAGTTCGACAGGCACACGGAGCGTGTCGGCCGTGGTGTAAACAAACTTCGGAAAACGCGCCAACGGCACCACGGGCGAGCAGAAGCGGCGCCAGTCTTCGACCGTGCAGTAACCCTTCTCGCGCCAGAAGACATTGAGCACGCCCACGAGTGCCGTGCCCTGTCCGCTGTAGTCGTTGAGTCCGAGAAGCTGGAAGCCGGCATAGTCTCGCGTGCGCAGGTTGCGCTCAATCTCATACTTATATGCAAGAGTCTGCAGGCGGCCGCTGGCCATGAGGAATTTCTCGGCCTGCTGGGCCATGCCGCCATCGCGGAGCAGGTCGCGGAATATCTCGAAGTTGCACGCACGGTAGGCTCCAGTGTACTGGTCTATCTCGCGGAAATCGGGAAACGCGCACCACTGACCCTGCTCGTGGGCAAGAATGGGCGTGTTGTTGACGTCATCGGCGTTCTTCGGTTTGAAGTTACGCGGGCGCAATATCTGGTCGTAATAATCGTCGGACGACTGCGGTGCACGGCGGTCCCAGTCGAGTCCGCGCGCTCCACCCTTCACGTGATATTCGCTTTCGCTGTCCCAGGCCCATCCGCCGCCTACCGATGCTCCGCAATATACGCGCCGGCGGTCGCCCGTCTGCAGCCAGCGGCGAACGAACGCGTTTGTCCAGCGCACCCAGTCGCCCGCAGGTTCGTTGCCTGCAGCCAGCATGCAGAACGACGGATGGTTGCCGTACTGGCGTACCATACGCTGTGTCTCCTCCATCAGATAGCGGTCGATGCTCATGCCGCGCGACAGACGCACGCCATGGTTGGGCCACGACGGACCTTCGGGTTGCAGGTAGAAGCCAACCTTGTCGGCTGCGGCAAAGGCGGCCTCGGGCGGACAGTAAGAGTGGAAGCGCATCATGTTCAGTCCGTACTCCTTGCACTTGCGGAATATCTTCAGCCACGAGTCCTCATCGGTAGGCGGATAACCTGTCAGCGGGAAGCAGCAGTTGCCCACCGTTCCGCGCATCCATATCGGCCGGCCGTTCATGTAGAACTGGCGTCCGCTGATCGTTATCTCGCGCATGCCGAACACGGTGCTCACGGTGTCACCGTTCATCACCGTTTGGAGTGTGTAGAGATTGGGGGTGAACTCGTCCCAAAGTTTCACGTCATTTCCCATCGGTATCGTCACCTCGACAGTGTCGCCGGCCATCTTCCCGCGCATGACATGGCGGCCGTCGATGAGAAAGTCGACAGCCGTCCGCCTGCCCTTGCCCGCCATTGCGAGCCTGACGCGGATGTTCTTGGCCTTAATATCCGGAAACACCTGCACGTTGTCTATGTGGCGCAGCGGCCTTGCCATCAGCAGGATGTCGCCCACGATACCGTTCCAGCAGCCCTGCGTCTGGTCGGTGACACTGTGCGAATCCTGTCCCACACACACATTCTCGATGCCGTTGTATATGCGGATGGCTATTTCGTTGTGGTGTCCGAAGTCGACAAACCGAGTCAGGTCAAACTCATGGGGCACACTCAGCGACGAGTCGCGGCCAACAGCATGACCGTTGACAAACACCGTGGTCTCGATGTGCGGCCGCTCCAGATGAAGGATGACACTGCGTCCGCGCCAACTGCGGGGAACGCTTACCGTGCGCTTATACCACGCCGTGCCCACATAATGCTTCTTCGGGGTGAGGAAAAACGGGAATTTCATCTGCCCCTCCACTCGGTATTTCTCCATCGCGGGGTTGAAATAGTATGACGAATCGTAGAGGCTGCCCACCCACTGCGTGCGCACCGACACGTCGTTGCCCTTGCCGTTGGTCAGCATCGAACCCGGCAGCGTTATCTTTTCACTATAATCGGGCATCGTGCCGGTGGAGAAATCCCACTCACCGGAAAGACTGATGGTCTGACCGTGAGCGGCCAGACCAAGAGTCATGGATATCAGTAATGAAAATATCTTCTTCATAATCACCAAACGTTTTCAACCTTTATACCTTTCACCTCCTCGCCCACGGTGTCCACTTCCGCCTCACGCGGGAAATAGACGGGCATATCCTTCTGCAGCGGCAGGATGCGCAGTTCGAGCCTCTTACAGTCTTTCGGCAGACGCCACAGACCGTACTGGAACGGCCGGCCGTTGTAGAAGTTATCGCCGATAAGGTGTCCGTCGGCATAGAGACGGGCCACATCGCCGCGGTAGTCGATGGTGAGCATGCGACCGTCGCGTTCTGCCGGCACATTGATGGTGTAGACGGCTGCCGCGCTGAAGTCCTCGTCCGTCGGTTCTTCGGCCACTTTCTGCACACCGATGGTTATCTTGCGGGCCGGACCGGCCTCCTTCACCTTAGTATATGTAACGCTCCGAGCATTAGCCTTGTCTTCGTTTTGCCCGTTGGTGGCGGTATTCGTTTCGTCGAGGAAAAGGTGCTCTGCCGTCTTCGAGTCAAGCAGGTAGATATTACCGTATACGGGCTTCTGCAATCCGCGCGCCTTGACGTTCTTCAGCACTTTCTTGCCGACGCATATCTCCGTGGGCACACCCGGTATCTGCTCCATGTATATCTTGCCGTCGCGGCGGGCCACAAGCTGTGCCGTGGCGTAGCGTATGCCATCGATGTTGACGGGGAAGATGCAGGCCGTGCCGGCGGGGATGGTCATCGGACGCTGCGGGAACTTGACACCGCAGACGTCAAACCGGACGCCGCGCTTGGCCGTGAGGTTCTGCAGACGCTCGTAGTTGTTGACGAAGACGAAACCGCTGTCGCCCAACGAGCGGTATGACCAGCGCAGCTGCGAGTCGTCACCCTTTTTGATGTTCTGCGGCGAGGGAAAGGTGGCGTCCATCGGAGCCAGTGTCTCGGCGTAGTCGTGCATGAAGAGATGGAGTTTGCGCAGAGTGAAATAGTGCGGGTAGCGTTGTCCGAACTCACCCAAAGGAGCCTGAAAGTCGTATGTCTTCACCGGCAGGTCGTTGTGGTTTGTACCCGGCGTGCGCTGGTTTTCGTTGAGATAGCCGATGGCGTCGGGATTGGTACCACCGTGATACATGTAGTATCCCAGCAGGTTGCTGCCGCTGCCGAGCTTCACCACGGCCAGCGAATAGGCGTCCTCGGGATAGATGTACGGCCGGCGGTGATACGACGTCATCATGCCGCCACCCAGTTCGCACGTGAAATAAGGATACTGCTCGTCGCCCTTGGTCAGCCTCTCCTTCTGCTCGCCGAGCTGTTCGGTGGCGATGGCCGTAGAGCTGCGGAACGCCTTGAAGTTGAACGCCTTGTAGTAGTTGCCGGCTGTCTCCGTCGTAGAGCGGTCCCAAAATCCGTCGGCATAGTCGCCATAGAGCGGCAGCATCTCGCCGAACGGCACGGGGCGGTTGAGTTCCGGCCATCCCGTACGTGTATAGAACGGCAGGTCGTAGCCGATGCTGAGGGCCAGCTTCTTCAGCTCCATCAGGTATTTGCCGTTGCGTTGCTCGTTGTCAAACTGAACGGCAATCACCGGACCGCCGTCCTTCCACTGCATGCCCTGTATTTGGGCGAATATCTGCCGGTAGAGTTTGGCCGACAGGTCCATGAACGTGGCATTGGTGTCGCGCGTCCGGCAGCCTTTTTCAAACACCCAGTCGGGTATTCCGCCGCAGCGTGCCTCGCCGTGACAAAACGGTCCGATACGCAGCACGACGGGCAGATTTTCCTTCCGGCAGACTTCCAGAAAGCGGCGCAGGTCGCGCTGTCCGCTCCAGTCGAAGATGCCCTCGCGTTCCTCAACATGATTCCAGAAGACATAGTTGGCGATTATCGTCACGCCGCCGTCCTTCATCTTCTTCACTTCCGTCTCCCACTCGTCGGCCGGAATACGCGAATAGTGTATCTCACCCATCACCGGCACCACCCGCCTGCCATCGACAATCAAGCTGCGCGAGTCCCATTTCACATCGGGCACTTGTGCCCCAACAGCCGTCATGCCGAGCAGGGCGGCACAGGCAAAAGTCATCAGTCTTGTAAGTTTCATCATTCTTCTGTTTTTAAGCAGTTCTCTTGTTATTAGCTATTTACAGATGCAAAGATAACTATAAAAACAGTATCGCGGGATAGATTATCGGATTAATAAGATGGATTTTCTTATTTTATACTATTCGCCCATTTCCTGTTTCAGCACAACCTTCCCGTTCCGCTTCACCAACAGGTATTCACGGCACGTGGCACCACCCCCTTCGTGGTTCATAGCGAACTCATTGTAACCGACGATATACATGCAATCGTCATTTTTGAAACTGTAGTAATCGAAAGCCCATCCCTTTACTTCCGGCACTTCGCGCATACGTCCGCCTCCCGTTATTACCATGTCAGGCTTGTCGGCCATGGTCTTGGGACGTTTCCACGAAGCGTATCTCAACTCCTTGCTGTCAAGCGAGTCCACACGCACGATATAGTCTGCTGTCGTGGCATAGCAGAGCAGACGGCCACATTGACCTCACGAATGGTGTCGCCTACAATCTTATATGCCGTCAGCCACTCCTCGCCTATGCCACCCTCTCCGCCGTAGCAATTAACGATGTAATAGGTAGAACCGTCAGATTTCTTTATAGCATGTATATGGTCTTGATACGACTCATACTCGAAAAGTATCTCATGCTTCTTGCCAGCCTTGTCCGTGAAGGTCCACCGCGACCAATATTCTGACGAATGGCCACCGTCTGGCATAGTCCCCGACTCCACGGTGACACGTCCGTCTTCCGACACACAGACATGGCCGCCCGTATATCTCTTTGGCTTGCTTTCAGAGTGTGTGTCACAAATGAAATCACCGTCATCATCCCGACACTCATCCTCATCATCCACGCAATTTTCATTGTCCACATCTTGGGTGACGGTATCACCGGCATAATACGTTTCCGTTCCCGCCGTTTTCGCGCCGTTGGTACATGCCACACAAAGCAGTATGACCGCCGAGAGACACACGGCATAACATACAACACCCTTTGCCACACCGATAAAAGACTTCAGCGGCACGTTCTTCCCTTTGCCATTAAACGCCCTGTCCACGAGAGCTGCCATCTCCCCCGTTTCTGTCTCTGATGCGCCACGAGCCTCTGTCTTCACCGGTTCCGTTTCCCTCACGTCTGCTTCGCCGTCAATCAATCCCTGATTTGTACAGCCGGCAAACACCACTGTCATAATTGCAATAAAACATTTCATCATAATCCGTTTGGTTTTATTCTAATGATTAAACTTTCGTTTTTTTGTATATGATAAAAGAGTGACAAAGGTAACCATTATCTATCATTAATCGCGGCATATTTCTGCTTGTATTTTGATTGTATGCTATTTTTGTGAGCGTGGTTTTAAAACCATTTTTGATATTATTTCATTCGAAAAAGTTTCGAAAGCATGGTGGCAATGCTGGAGAAACAGATGTCAAATCCTCATATAGAGCGAATGTGTCGGTACATCGAAAGCGATGCTAACCAAAGAATACTCGAACAGCTTCGGAACGACATGGGTAAGATTATCTGATACAAAGCCATTTGGAGGTGTAAACTGTCAAATATATGTTAATAATTCATGCCAAACGAATACATTTTTGAACAATCAGACTACAATTAAATATAAATGTAGTAGCTTTGTACACAGAATAAAGTATAAAGACATGGAAGGCAAGAGATACAGCAACAGTTTTACCTCCTCAGGAATGGTAAAGGAAGAAGGACGGGCAGCATACTACAAACTGCTGGACAGCGTGCGTGATGGTGATACCATACGTATCAAACGCGGGGTGTATGCCACTGCCGAACAGTTGGCCGACACTATGATTGATGTAGAAGCCATTGTTCCGGGTGGAGTGCTATGCCTTTTCTCCGCATGGAATGTGCATGGACTTACCACCTCGCTGCCACAAGCCTACCACATTGCCGTGAAGAGAGGCAGGAAAGTTACGCTCCCGGTCTTCCCCAAAATCGAACTGCACCACATTACTGACACGATGTTTGACATAGGTATCGAAGAACAGATAGTCAGCAGCTATCGCATCCATATATACAATAAGGAACGATGCGTATGTGATGCCGTGAAATACCGCAACAAGGTTGGTATGGACGTTTGTGCAGAAGTGGTAAACAACTATCTGGCACTACCCGGCAGAAACCTTTCCCTGCTTTTTGACTATGCCGACAAACTGAGAGTAAGAAGAATCCTTGAACAGTATATTGCACTAAAGCTATGAGTGAAATCAAAAACTTTGGAAAATCCATCAGGGCAAGGCTGCTCAATGTGGGCAAGCAGGAGGAAGTGTTCTATCAGACCATTCTGACCAGATACTTTCAGGAGCGTCTGCTCTACCGTATTTCCCAGACACGTTTTCGTGAGAACTTCTACCTGAAAGGCGGTGCGCTGATGTATGCCTACGAGAGGTTTGCCGCCCGTCCCACATTGGACATAGACTTTCTTGGCACACACATCAGCAATGATGGCGAGCGCATAGCAGAGGCGTTCCGAGAGATATGTTCGGTTGATTGCAAGGAGGATGGCGTACTGTTTGCTGGCGAAAAGATTACAACCCAGAACATCACTGAGTTCAAGGATTACCATGGTGTCCGTCTGAGTATTCCAGTGAACATGGACACCATCGCGCAAGTGCTTACGATGGACGTAGGATTTGGTGATGTTGTGACACCACATCCTGTTTCATTAGATTACCCTCTGTTGTTGGAGGGACTGCCCGAAGCAAGCATCCTTGCCTATTCCACAGAAACCGTGATTGCAGAGAAGATGCACGCTATCATAGATCTGGCTGACCAAAGCAGCCGTATGAAAGACTATTACGACATCCACCATCTGCTCACCTCATTCCAATACGACACTGCCATCTTGCAGGATGCCGTCAACCGCACTTTTGATAATCGTCACACACCCTATAATGCAGACACAATGTTTTTCAGGGAAGACTTCCCCAATCATCCTCAGATGCAGGTTCGATGGACAGCTTTCCTGAGAAAGGCTAATATCAATAGTGCCCTGTCATTTCCAGAGGTGGTGCGTTGGCTTCAAGACACATTAAAACCATATTGGACAGAATACGGACGTATGCAACACTGACCGAACTTGCTTACTTAGCCTGCATTATTCATACTCGTTCCTACTGCAAGGGCCAACTGGCAGCACCTCAGCGCAATGCTCGCTCTTCCTCTTTGAAAGTAGGATTTACTACATTCGGCATCGTCATCGCTGTGCTTACGCTGATGCACAGCCATTAAGTCCTTTCGTAAAGGAACAGTATGAATAATGCAGGTTAAAATAAGTAAGCGTGAGAGGCAATAAAAAGGCATTGTCGGAAGTTATTAATGTGTTGGTTAACTGTAAAAACATAAAAACGATGAACATGATGACAATTAACGGGTTGGGCCACGGCTCACGCAAGTGTATCAGAATTGCAGTGGCGGTATTGGTGGCAGTGCTGTCGTGCCATACGGCGATGGCGCAGAAAGAGCGGGGTGACATGTATATATTGCTGCGTGTGGGTATGAACAGTTCCTGGCTGAAAGGCAACGATATGCTTTCCGATGTTGGTGAGAATGCTGAAAAAGTAAGCAGTTCGGCCAAGATAGGGCTGACGGCCGGATGCGAGGTTGAATATATGTTCCACAAGTCGTTCGGCCTGCGCTCCGGCCTGTTATACTCGGTGCAGGGTGACAAGTTGGAGACGGGTGTGGATGCGGTCGGCGACATGAAGACAACGTTGGGCTATCTTTGCGTGCCGCTCATGGCAACGCTCTACGCCACCGACCATCTGGGAATATCGGCCGGCGTGCAGTATTCGCGTTTGGTTCATTCGAAGGTGACCGACGGGGGTGGAAGTGACAGTGCCGACTGGCTGAGGAAAAACGATTTCTCCATCCCCATTGGCGTCTCGTTGGAATATGGCCGGGTGGTGGCCGACGTGAGATATCAGTTCGGGCTTACCGAAATCCATGACTTTTTCAAGATCGGCAAAAACCGGTCGGTGTGGGTGACGTTGGGATACAGAATAAGTATGTAGGCAGAAAAGGGTTCATCCGACATTTGGAGTGATATTCCGCTAACATTTTCACAGGAAGTTGATATGGGTTTTCATAAATATCATATAATATGTGTTTACACCCCGATATAGTCTCAATGGTAGGGTCATAGTCTTGTCTTTGACCGCACACAATATGGAAATCGGTTGTTTTTTGTGTGGCGGGCAAAAACAAGTTCTGCCCCTACCATTGCATGATAGCGTGATTGTATCATCGGGCGTTAACAAAGTGCTTTCATGATTTAACATATCGTGAAAGAACTTTACTTTAACGTATGTT
>NZ_URNN01000019.1 GCF_900549175.1 uncultured Prevotella sp.
TTGTTATCCAATGACTTGCTTTCTTGTAAAATTACAAGTCTGCTAATTTAAGGTTATCTCAGAAAGTCATTGTAATCACAAAAAAACTGATTGATTATGGGGAGTGAAAAGAAAATAGAGGAGTCGATTGTTCCGATAAAGATGGCAGACCTCATCGGTTATATTGCCCAACGGAAAAGAATATCGTTGACAGAAGCCATGTGTTGCCTTTACGACAGTACCATAGCGACAGAACTCTACGATGAAAATGCCAAATGGTGGTACCTTGACAACGAGACGCTTTATGGGAAAATCGAACAAGAACGTAAAAGGCAGGACGCGTTGCTTTCATCAAAAGAACTGCAATTTGTCGTGTTTTGCACAGAGACCTATGCCCGCCGAAATTCATTGTCGAGCCTGCAGACCTATGCACTGTTCAAGGCAAAAGGACTTGTCTCTTTTCTGAAAAACAACTTTGAGGTGCTTCACACGCAGGGTGAAGATTATATCATGGACGAAATACGTCTTTATCTTAAAAGGAGGAAAAACTTATGAGACTTTATCACGGTTCAACGATGGCGGTGCGTAAACCAAATATATTGCGCGGGCGCCGCAACACCGATTTCGGTAAGGGATTTTATTGCACGACCAACTATGAGCAGGCCGCCCGCTGGGCTCGTATCAAACGTGACCGTCAAGGGACATCGAAAGCTGTAGTCACGGTCTATGAATTAGATGACAATCTTCTTGACGCATCCGACTTCAACATCATGCGCTACCATGGCGCTACCGAAAATTGGCTGGACTTTGTCATCAGCAACCGGCGCAGCTCCTCACCTCACACTTACGACATGGTGATGGGTCCCGTAGCCAATGACAGCCTTTACGCCACCATCACCATGTATGAGAAAGGTGACCTATCAGCCGAAGCCGCAATCATCCAACTACGTACCCACACCCTTTTCGACCAACTATCCTTTCATACGCAAGCAGCAGTGGAGATGCTGAAGTATATTGAAGTCCGGGATGTAAACCAATATCACAAATGACACAACACATGAAGACAAATGATATTCTTGTGATAGCTTTCGATGCCGATGACACCCTGTGGGATTGCCAGTCGCATTTCGAGATTGTGGAGCGCGACTACTGCCGGTTGCTGGCAGAATACGGCGACAGCGACCACGTCTCCGGCCGTCTGTTCAAGACCGAAGCCGCCAATATGGAGCTGTTGGGATATGGAACCAAGGCTTTCACCCTGTCACTTGTTGAAAATGCCGTTGAAGTGAGTAAGGGTAAAGTGAGTGCAGAAATAATAGGCCGGATAGTGGAACTGGGAAAAAGTCTGCTCTGCCTGCCCGCCACGCCGCTGCCCGGAGTACGCGAGACCCTGTGTGCCATCAGAAACATGAACCGCTATCGGCTCGCTCTTTTCACCAAGGGCGAGTTGCTTGACCAAAACAACAAACTGCAACGCTCCGGCCTCGCCCCCTTCTTCTGCCATGTGGAGATTGTATGCGACAAAACCCCGGCACACTACCGCGCACTCTGCGAGCATTTGGGCATTTATCCCGAACGGTTGCTCATGGTGGGTAACTCTTTCCGCAGCGACATCGCTCCCGCACTCTCCGTAGGGGCCCAAGCCGCCCACATACCGTTTCATGTGACGTGGCAGTTGGAGCTGACCGACGAATTTGACCATCCGCGTCTCACACGCCTCAACCGCTTCTGCGACATAATGTCAATATTGTAAATATACAATGCCGGTATTTAGAATCATACGTCAACATTGTTGATATATAAAGAATTGACCGATAAATAAAATTAAAAAAGTCATGATTTCTTTGTTTCTTACCGATTAATATCGTATCTTTGCAAAAGTTGGTGGCATTTAGACAGGCTCTTTCAACAAGACAAGCAAAAAATCTGCCCCACAAGAAACACACGAAAGCTCATGGCATTGACAACAGTATCATAGCAGACGCCGCACAGGGTCATCTGTTGAAGAAATAACTGAACTATGATAAAAACACACAAAAGAGAGATAGGGTGGAAGTTCTTTACCGAAGAACCCGCCCTATTTCATTTTACTATTCCACATATATTAAGACATTATTGGGCTGTACCATAATAGAATCCTCATATCACAAATCAGGAAACGATAGCTACAGCATGATTATTATTCACCTTTTTTCTTATTATTTTCATTAAGTGACTTTGCCGTAAGGTTTTATTTTTGTATATTTGCCGCACATAACATTCATTTTTAAACTGCAACGACTATGGCATTAAGCAGCCTCGACGAGAGATACATCAACTTTTATACAGACTTCGCATTCAAGAAACTCTTTGGCACTGAAGTGAACAAGGACCTACTCATCAGTTTCCTGAACTCAATGTTTGACGGAAAGGAAGTCATACGCGACCTTACATATCTCAACAGCGAGCAGCTCGGCACGGGCGAGCTTGACCGGAAGGCCGTGTTCGATGTATACTGCGAGAACGAGAAGGGCGAGAAATTTCTTGTGGAGATGCAGAAAGCCGAACAGCAGTTCTTCAAGGACCGTAGCGTGTTTTATTCAACCTTCCCCATCCGCGATCAGGCGGTCCGCGGCAACAGTTGGGACTACAATCTCAAGACTGTCTATACTATAGGCATTCTCAATTTCTGTTTCGACGATACCGATCCGGAATATTTCCACCATGAGGTCAAACTGATAGACACGAAGACAGGAAAGGTGTTTTTTGACAAACTGGTATATGTCTATCTCGAGATGCCAAAGTTTACGAAGACGGAAACGGAACTTACCACCCTTTTCGACAAGTGGCTATATGCCATCCGTCATCTGGCAACTCTCTTTGAGCGTCCCGCCGCACTGCAGGAAAAGGTGTTCCAGCGACTCTTTGAGGTGGCTGAGATAGCCAAGTTCAACCGGCAGGAGCGACTCGGATACGAAGAGAGCCTGAAGATATACCGTGATTGGTACAGCATCATGACAACGGCTGAAAAGAAAGGACTTGACAGAGGTTTTGAAAAAGGACTAAAAAAGGGACTTGAAAAAGGACTTGAAAGAGGTTTGGCCGAGGGAATGGAAAAAGGAATGGAAAAAGGAATCGCCGAAGGAATGGAAAAAGGAATGGAAAAAGGCCGTATAGAAGAAAAGCGCACCATAGCCCGTTCATTGCTGAATATCGGTATGACAGCAGAGCAAATATCAGCAACAACAGGGCTTACGGAAGAAGAAATAAGAAGCTTGATATAATCTGATAAAGAGAAATACAATCATGTTGTCTGCATACCATGTTTATCGTAAACGAGCAGCCATGGTACAAAAATAATAATAACTAAACCATGGTAAAACACATTTAAGAAATAGGGTGACAGTTCTTATATTGAACTTCACCCTATTTCATTTTTATCGTTTCACTTCATCAGAGAGCGATTCCCATTGCCATAAAGAAAAAAACGTTCCTTTACATGAAGAAAAAGAAATAAAACGCCCACTGTAAACGTTAACGTATTATCTTTTTGCCGTTTACGATATAAACGCCCTTGCCAAGAACTTCCATATCGTTGCCAGCATACCTTCCGTCCACTGTGTAGATTTTATATTTTGTGCTTGTCGCGTCATTGCCAACCGATGTTATACCGGTAATAGCCGGGTCATACACGCTTACCTCGTCAAGGAAGAATCGTGCACGGTTGGAACGGAACTGTATCTTCACCTTTCCTTCACCGGTGATACTTGACTTGCACGTTGTCCACTTGCCTTTCTCCAAGTCGAACGATGTATCGGACAGTGTGGCAGTGCCTTCCGTTACAAGCAATGTAACCCTTGCAGCCTCGCCTGTCCACGGAGCTGCGAGGAACGACAGTTCCGCTGTGCCGCTTATTTCAATGTCGGGCGTTGTGGCAATCCCTCTCTGCGCGTTTGTCCCGAAACGGGCACACTTGTTGGCACCATACTTATAAGTAGCGTTCCAATCCACATTGTCAGGAATAAAATAACCGCTGGCAATATCAGCTCCACCAGCCCATATACCGTCGTTACCGCCGATACTGTTACATTTATCGAATGTCTCACGGAATATTACACCTTCGGGCAGAGGTTCGGGCACAATGCCTGTCTCGTCGGCAAAATCGAAAGAAATGGTGTTGTCGCTGTTGCGCGTAATGTTTGTCACCGGCTTGTTCATATATAATGAACCGTTCTTGTTCGGGTGGTATAGGATGGCAGCAGGAGTCGTATAGTCGGCCAAAGCATTATTCCTGTTATATGGATACACATCTCCCGCTATGTCGATTGACGAATACTCATTAGTGCTGTTGTCTGCCAAGAACATTGCATACCGTTCGTGGTCGTTGCTGATCCATCCATTGTCGAATGTAGAGTTTACCAAATTATAGGCCCACAGTGTCTGATTGTAGTCTATGTGCGTTATGAGCAGTCCCGAGCCATAGAGGTCTGAATCCCAGCCTGTCTGGGTCCTGTTCTCAAGAATGTAATATTCATCGCTGTACGCATCATTTTTGATTATGTAATAGTCGCCGCCGTCGCTCAGCCCTTTCAGATTATCCACACGAGTGTTTTCAGTAAGATATTTCGGCTCGCGCCAACCGCAGAAATTGCGTTCGTATCCGCTGTATCCGCACGGACGGTAACCGTCACCGTTGTAGCATCCCGAGTTCATCAAGTCCCATGTGCCCATGCCGTAGTTGCCCCCGTATTGTGTGTCGTACAAGTCCGGCAATCCGAGACAATGCGAGAACTCATGACAGAAAGTGCCGATACCGCATGGTGTATCGTCAGTATTCAGTTCATTGCTGCACGCATATACGCTCACACTTTTTCCTCCCACTCTTATTGCATTTATTGATGACCGGTGCGGCCAGACTGTATTGTCACCGCCACCCGTCGCTTCGCCATAGCCGGCATAGAGCACAAACACCTGATCTACGCTGCCGTCGCCAAACCAGTCGTATGCATCCATATTATTGCCAAGTTTTGATGCCGCCCCCCTTATGGCTTCGGCAATCATAGCTCCGGGATTTTTGTCGTGCGCGTCACTGTACGGACTGTGCCCGCCGTAATATTCCATGTTATATTGCAGTTCGATTGGCCCCACAACATCAAAGGTAAGGTCAAACTGCCCCTCGCTCTGAGCCAGAAAGTAGTCGCGTATAGAACCTCTGTGTCCGTCCGGGCTCGAGAAGTCAAGATCGTTGGCCAAATGACCATAATAATCTTCATCATGCTCGGACAAGAATTTCCGGTCTTTAAAATTAACAAGAATTATCAGTCCTTTCTTACTTCCGATGAATGACGGGTGGTTCGTGTCTCCTATGCTTACCTTCTGAGGCGAGCGTAATGGAGATTTCGAGCGGTTTGACATGGCTTTCTGAGACAGAACCTTCATATCTGTCTCTACAAAATATTCCGAATCTGCCTGTTTCGTATATTTCCTTCCATTCTTTGCCTGCCAGAAACTTACGTGTTCATCGCCGCGAAGCTCTACACGCACTTCTGTACCGTCTGCCAGTTTCACTGTTTTCCACACGCCCCGCTTTGCAGGAACAGCCCACATCATTGCACTGATGGCAAGATAGGACATAGTAAGAAATATCTTTTTCATAGATTGTTTATGTAATTTTATATAAAGAAAAAGAACAAGTCGCAAGTAGCTTCTCTTATCAGTTCTTGTTCTGAATAGAGACGCAGAGACACAGAGTAGAATATCCACCTCTGTGTCTCTGTGCTCAAAACATAATATAAGTTTATTTCACTCCTATCCGGCAAGACAAATTATTTCATTATTGCCTTCTTGCCGTTAGAGATAACGATACCCTTGAAGTTGTTGTCAACCTGCTGACCGGCAAGGTTGAACTTCTTGTTGTTCTTCTTGGCTGCATCGTTCTTAACATCTGCAATAGCTGTTATTGCATGGTCGGCCTTTGCCTCCTCAAGAGTAATGTTACCCTGCAGCACGTAGATATCTTCTGAAGTTACACCACGGCCATTGAGGTGGATAACGGCGTAACGCTTGTCTGTGCCTGCGGGCAGAGGGTCGCACACGACTCCTACATGATAGTAACCGCCAACATCTTGACTCGCAGCCTCTACAACGATATTCTGAATCCACTCATACTCATACATGTCATCAGACCAGTACATCTCCTCTCCAGTATCTTTATCAGTCCAGTCAAGTGCCGTATAGGCAATAACGCCCTTCACGTCTGTGAATGCGTTGTTACCACATGCCTGACCATCAGTTGAAACAACAATGCCGTTTGCCTCATATGCCGAACCATCAGTTGATGTGAGTTCTGTTGCAACCTTACATACATCAAACATAGACTCAAAACCAAGAGCTACAACAGTTTCCGGATAGCGGAGATTTATCATATCGTTTACGTCTGCATTATTGTAGTAAACGAGCAATGTGTTACATTCTTTGGCATTGTCTGACTGAAATTCTTTTGGCACGTCATACCCCATAAGTCCGAGATTTACACCCTCCTGCTCAAAGCCTGTAATGAGAATTTCTGCCGGATAGTCGATAACGAATGGTTCAGCAACAGTCTCACCCGAAATATCGTCAACAGTCTTCTTCGTGAAGTTCACGATATAGTATTTTGCAGTATTAGTTTCTCTGTCGAGTACACACTCTTCCGGAGTACATGTCAGAACAACAGGCTCAGCATTCTCATCTTCAAGATTAAAGATTCTCAAAGTAAGGGTTTTGCCAGAGAGAGCATCTTTTGAGACATCTTTTATATTACCCCAAACTTTAATTCTCTCAACATAAAGCGGAGACATTGGTTTCGGATAAGACATGTCTATACCCAAACATGTATAAACTGCACCTGTCTTCGAATCAGTAAATGTTCCTGCTCCATAAAGATTTCCGGTTGACAATGCATCTCCTCCACCATAATAAGAGATGCCACCTACATTCGAAGGATGGAAAGTATACAAACCTATACCATTAACAAAATTAACCATTACATCACCGTCACTGGATGTCGGGATATACGTAACACTACCCTCTGTATACTGCGGAGCATAGTAGCCGCTTGCGCCACCACCATAACTTTGGATAAGATTGTTTGACTCATCGGTATCTTTTGTCAGGTCAATCAATGATGATGCAGTTTGAATACCCCATTTACCCGCCTTTGTCGTACCCATATTCAGATATGTCATGTCTGTCCATGGGGCAACTATTTGACCCGGTGTAGGAGAAGCATACAAAGGACGTTCGGCAAAATTCCACATCGATCCTACCGGAGTCTTGTAATAAACACCGTCTGCTTCCGCCTTCAGAGGAGCATCAGACTTCATGGAACTTGAAAATACTGCATTCTTCGCAACTGCAACTTTAGTAGTTGCTAAAACCTCGGATGCATCATACTTGATTCTTGCGTCCTGTGCAGAGGCAACCATTGCCGAAGCACAAGCTAAAGATAGTAAAACTTTCTTCATAATAATAAATGTTTAAATTAAATTCTTTGTTATATGCCAGTCTCCTGCTAATGGGAAACTGGCATTATTTGATTAATTCTGAGATTCTTCTATTGCAGCATAATTCGCGAGCATCGAGAACATCTTCCCGTCTGCACTTGTAAGCTGCAGAGAATTTATAACAAGTTTTTGGCTGTTGGTGTTATCCACCGTATATGTACCGGCCAAAGCATTCACCAAAGCCAAACATTCCGGGAAACTCTCAAGCACCGTAGCCGCACCGGCGTTATACGGCTCAACATACTGCAAGGTTACATTATCGCCGTCGCGGGTGATATTAAACTTGAAGTAAACCTCTCTTGCCGCACCAGTACGCGGTTTATAACGCATGGAGAATGTCACATTGTTATCTTCACCAACATTCGTTGTAGAGAGCGTGCACTCGTTGAGCGTGTTTCCTTTCTTGGAAAGTGCCGAAGAAGCTGCATCCCATACAGCCTTAAACGACTCGCTCATATTGGAAGTACGGGCAAGACGCCATTTAACAGCATCAGCAAGAGTCTCATCCGTAATGAAAGTGGCAAAATGCGGAGCCGTGATTTTGATATCCGGATTGTTCACTCCCACAAGCTCCTGTGCAGTCTCATTATATACAAAATCTTTTTCTGACAGGTCTGAGTCAGAAGCCTTGAACGCCTCATTGAAACGGGCATAATAACGGCCGCCGTATTTCACGAAGATATAAGAGTTAGGTTTGGCAAACAGCACCTTGTCCTTACCATATATATACGTATCGGGCACTCCTGTCTTCATGTCATCCATGCGCACAAGGTCGCTGCCTATATGCAGTATCACATAGTTGCGTGCCGCTTCGGGGAACAGTTCCTTCTGCTTTGCCTGACAGTCTTGAAGATACTGCTCGGGGGTCACGTCCTCGTCAATCATCTTCAGACGGCTGTACAAGCCACGCTTCTTGCCTTTGAGCATTATGACAGAATCCGGATTTTCCGTATCCGAATAGACAAAGGCAAACTCATAGTCACCCTCATACCCGGCACCATCATCGCCTGGGTCTGAGAACTGGTGGATAAGCTTGTTGTAGGTGCTGAACGAGAGCGATGGGCCGTTATCCGTCAAGATGTCCCAGCAAGAAATCTCGTTTGACACTACACCCGAATTAAACGGGTCGCCAGCCACGTCAACGCTTCCATTCTCAAAAAATTTCACCGCATAAAGCACGCAGCCGTCATCTGCCGACGCGGTAGGATAGTATTCAAAAGCCCATCCATTGGCAGAATTTGTGAGCAGTTTTGAATATTTTGCCTGTGTATTGTTAAGACGCTCTGCCGCACTCTCGGCGAATATCTCGTCCATCTCGTTCTTACATGATGTGAACGTGACCAAAGCCGCAGAAGCGAACAACATCATTGATAATATCTTCTTCATATTTCCTTTCCAGCTTAAAAATTATAGTTTTCGAGGTCTTCAAGCAACTGCGGCAGGACATCCTTCACACGATTTTTCACATTGCCGTTGCTGTCCAATTCAAAGTTGCCGTTCTCATCCATGTAATAACAGCGGTGGTTTATGGCATCACGCAAACGATAGATGTCGATGTTGTAGTTCTCCTTGAGATACTTCTCAAGAATACCGAACTTCGTCATTATATAGTCATATCCGCCTTCACCGAGATACTCAATCTTGCCGTCTGCATCTTTCACGGCATGGGCATAAACGCTAGAATCATCGTTGTCGCTCAGTGTCTCACGCTTGATAATCTTTCTGATAATGGTACACTTGCCGTCATTTTTGTCAGATACAGACTTGAGATAACCGATAGAGTCAATACCCTCGGGCGGAGTCATGCGACGGAGCTTCTGCCAGTAGTCATACATCACCTCTTTCTCTTCCCAAGCCCACTTTGATGTGTTCAGGCGACTCTGCCACTGCTGGTCTGTACATGTAAGGAATACCGAGAACATCTCCACAAAGTCATCCTCGTAGTTGTTACGCGAATACTGTGAGATATATCCCTGGCCGAGAGCAACAGAGTCGGAAGTCTCCTGCCATGACAGGGCGTCGTATGTACCGGCTGTCAGACTACGGTAGTCTGTCGGCACTACATGGTTCGAGCAAAGCATGTGTCCGAACTCGTGGTGCATTGTCTTGAAGAAATACTCATTGCAGTAGTCCATGTCGTTCACATCAAGTGTGTTGCCACGGAACAGCGTAATCATAATGCCGTTGGCCGTTTCACCCAACACCTCTGTACCTGTATTGGGGTTGACGTTCTTGGAACCTATAAGGTGGATGATACGTGGAGAATATTTCTTCATCAGTGTTTCGCCCTCATCGGTTCCGTCACCTACATTATCACGATATACATCATACCAAAGATATTTTGTCAGCACGGCCAGCTCCTTGCACTTCTGATAAGATGCGGGGATAAGGTTCTTCGTAACATCAGATGATATATCCTCCATCTTATACTTGAAATCCACATTATAAGGCATGAGGAAGCACTTCTTGACAAATGAGTCAAGAGGGGCTGTATAGGCAGTCTTGTCGATGTTGCCCGATGGTATGTTAAATATAGACTCTCCGAAATCATCATCAGAACAAGCCATGAAACTTCCTGTACACACTGTTGCAAGCATTGACAGGAAAATTGTTTTTAAACTCTTTCGCATATTAATTTCCCTTTCAATAATTATTTAGTCACTTTTTCCACACTACCGCTACCCGACACGAGTTCATTGTTTCCTGAAGGAGCAATAGGTGTCACCTCCGAGTAAGACGAACCGATACCGGCAGCAAGACATTCCTGAGGCACCTCTATGGCGCGGCGCGAATCAAGAGATTCAAGCGTAATCGTTATCTTGTCGCCCGTTCCGTCAGAAACGTCATGGCTGTATACAAAGCCCCATCGTTTCAGGTCGAAGAAGCGAAAACCTTCCTGAACTGTTTCATAACGGCGCATTTCGTTAAGACAGTTCATTATCGGCAACTGCTCATCCGTGAGCTGGGGATATGTGGGAGACATTGTGCTGAACCATCCGTTCCATGTGTCAAGCGACTTGCAGTTCGGATTGCTTGTACGCGAGAACCATCTGTTGATGAGTTCCGGAGTGAGTTCATCCATACCGCCGTTCTGCACGTATACCTTGGCATTTTCTTCATCCATGCGGCGGCGAGTGTCATCATAAGCGATAAGATCCTTTATTGCCAAATCATTCTCGTTGAGCATCATATGGGCCTCTGCACGCTCCAGAAGCAGCTGGTTGCCTGTAAATTCGCGGCGGATGTTGTGAGGATAGCCAATACCGGCAATCTTGTCGGAATATTCAAACTCCTCACCTATTTTCTGACCGAAGAAACCATAGTCACTCTTGCTACGATAATAAAGCGCACCACTGATGATGGCATGCGGGTGGGCAGTCCAGTGCCAGTTAACGCCTGTACGGTAATATATCTCACGCAGAGGTATCGACGAGAGGCCGTAACGGTAGCCGGCGGCATGACGTGAAAGCAGTGAATATGTCGTGAGCAGCATGATGTTGTTTGCTGCTGTCGGCGACTGCCAGCGTGTGGTATAGTCAGATCCCATGGTAGCCCCCTTGAACACTGTATTGTCCATCAGCTTGTCAGCCAGCATGGCATAGTCTTCACCGAGAACGGCATTGGCATATTTCACCACACTCTCGTAGTCGCGGGTGTAAAGACAGAAACGTGCGGCAAACGCATTTGCGGCCTTGGTTGTGAACCGCCACGCCGGCTTCTCGCAGTTTATGTCGCTGATGTCCTTCATACCTTCAAGCAGGTCGGCCTTTATCTCACTGTAAACGGAAGCTACGGTACCGCGGTCGTATTCCACCATCACCTTGTTCTCTGGAATTTTCACATAAGGTATTCCGATATCGTTCTTCGACAGTTCCCAATCACGGAAAGCCTTGGAAAACACATTGACAAGAATGAAGTGGTTGTAGGCACGCAACACAAGCGCCTCGGCACGTACTGCCCTCAGTCTTGTCGACAGCGCACTTTCCAGCTGCTTCCGGTATTCGTCATAAGCTGTTTTATCACCGTCGAAATCAGCCTCACGCTTGTTCACGTCTATACCGTATTTATCACCGAGTGCCTTTAAAATCATATTGCACTGTGCCACAGAGCCGTAGTTTCCACTCCAGATAGCACTCGGAGAATCCTGCGCAGTAGACGACTTCACCGGCTCGAACGCGAAGATTTCGTCATCCATCGCATTGTACGGCGTGAGGTTGAAATGTATAAGCGTCTGCTTGTCGCTTTCCTTTGCAGGAAGATGCGGTGCGTTCAAGTCTACATAGTTGTCGCTTGAAAGTTCGCATATCCACGCATAGTTCGATGTGGGATAAGCTCCTCTGATAAAAGCAAGGAACTGATCTTCCGACATGTTTGACACATCAATACGTTCATCAGGACTTTTGTCAAGAAAATCAGAACATCCGGCAGTAATTACCAGAAGTGCAGAAATTGCCAAATATCTTAATATTTTCATTTCGTCTTGTTTTAATTGTTAAAATACGAGCTAAGAACTTAAATACCCAAACGAAGGGTGAATGTGAACTGCTTCGACAAAGGAGTAGCCACACCTCCGGCATTGATGAACTCCGGATCCTGACCGTTGAGTTTCTTGTCCGAATATATCAGCCAAAGGTTGGTTGCACCAATCTTTGCAGAGGCTGAGTTAAGACCGAACACTTTAAGCCAAGGTTTCGGGAAATCATAAGTCAGAGAGACGTCTTTCAAACGTATAAAACCGCCGTCAGCAACACGTGCCGAAGAATAGTTGTATGCGTTATAGGCACGACTGAGATTGTTTATTGTGCTGTACTGGCGGTAAGACGCTATGGTAGGCACATCGGTGAAACGCTCGTCACCGGACTCAACCCAACGGTTCATGAAGTCCTTGGGCATTGCCGTCTGGTCCGAATAGCCCACGGCAAACACCGGGTCGAGACGAACCTTGTTGCCGAACGAGTAAGTTACGAACACATTCAAACGCCAGTTTTTCCAATGCAGCATATTATTAAGACCGCCGGTGATTGTCGGCTCCGTGGGGCCTTCATAGATAAGGTGGTCGAGTTTGTCGTATTCCTGGAAATTAATATCCGTAGTGGTCACCTCACCCTTTTCGTTGATGACCTGCGGAATTCCCTGATCGTTAAGTCCGACAAACGGAATGGAGAACATTGCCGACTGCGGATAACCCTCACGGAAATGGGTTGATGACGTTCCCTGACAGAGCTGGAGCATTGTAGAGCGCGATTTCAGCTCTGTAATCTCGTTTGTCGCCCAAGAGAACGTAAGGTCGGTTGTCCACTTCAACGGACTGCGCGGAGAGAGGTTGTCCGATGATATCGTAGCCTCGACACCATGAGATTTCATAGAAGCCACATTGGCATATTTTGAGATAACGCCACCGCAACCCTGTGTCTGGATCACTCCGATAAGGTCGTAGTTGTTGCGGAAATAGACATCAACCGAGAGATTAAGCCTGTTCTGCAAGAAACCAGCATCAAGACCGATATTGAACTCGTGCTTTTTCTCGTATGTCAGTTCGCTGTTCTCAATGTCGCTCAGTGTCAATACGTTTTCTATCTGGTCTGCCTGCGGACGCCATATCTGGTTCGAATATATCACCGGCAATGCATTTGTCACCCATGACGGGCCACGGTCGGCTGTAAGTGAGTAAGAAGCACGCAGCGTGAGATGCGATATCGCATAATTGGTGTTCTCCATGAACCGCTTGAAGAAATCTTCTTCATGGGCGTTCCATGCTGTAGCCACGTTCCATGTAGGCAACCAGCGCGACCTTGTCGACTTACCCAACTTGTTGGTTCCCTCATAACGTCCGGTAAGGTTAAGGGTGTAACGTCCCTTATATCCATATGTTGCAGACATATAGTAAGCGATGCCACGTGTCCATCCTTTCGAGAACGAAGCGAGTTCTGTACCCTCTTCCTTTGCCTGTTTGAAGAATTCGGGGGTTATTGTGATAAGACGTGCATTGTCGTAGTCTACACCGTAATCGGAATGGAACATTTGCTCCTTGTCAGCACTGTTCACATCCATACCGCCGAAAAGGTTCAGGATGTGTGTATCCTTCCAAACCTTGTTCCACAAAGCCGAAAAACGGAAGTCCACCTGCTCAACGCTGTAGTCGTTACGTGTATATATACCGCCGGTGGGCATTACGGATATTGGGTCTGTATTGTCCTTGTCCTTGTCTGTATACAGGTAGGGGTTGCTGTACATTATGTTAGGGTTGCCCACACCTGCACGGTAAGCCTCAGCCATATTTGATCTGTTGAGGATGAAATGCTCGTTAAGCGACCGCTGTGTACGGTATGAACCCAATACCTTCAATTCCAACCCCTGTATCGGCTTGTAAGTGATTTCACCCTGAAAACGCATATCCTGCACATTCAAGTTGATGTAGTTGTTTCCAAGCTCATCGAATATGTTGAAAGGAGCATAGTTTCGCGAATAAACATCGTTGGGGTCGAGCGTACGCGATGTATTCAGAGCGTAAGAGAACGGGTTGATATCGAAAGAACGGTTTACGGCTCCCGAAACGACATCCGTCTCGCGCGCCAGTGTACCGGGCGCCTCTTGCTTGCGGTAACTGCCATTGGTAAGTATCGACACCGTCAATTTTTTTGAGAGGTTGAACTGTGCGTTCATGTTTGCCGTGAAACGTCTCACCTTACTGTCAAGAGTCCATCCCGGATCGTCGAGTAATGATATCGAACCGTAGAGCGATGCCTTCTCGTTACCGGTAGAAATGCTCACAGAGTGATTCTGCACGATGTTGTCCTTGAAAAGCAGGTCAAACCAATCGGTATTACGGAATTCGGCCTGGCGCAAATAGGCGTTCATGGCAGCTTCGGTGTTTGGCAATCCGAATTCTCCGCTGGTTTCGTCGTAAGAAGCGATCAGATTATACATACGGCCGTAAATACCGGAAGAAGAGGCATTGGCAAGATTGGCAAAGTTAAGCCATCCCTTTGCTTCCATCTCACGGTATATACCCATCTGCTCTTGAGAGTTGCAGATGTTATACTGCGAGTAAGAAGGTTTCAGACGATAGGTAAATTCACCGGTATAGTTGATTGTCGAGCGTCCCACTTTACCGCGTTTGGTTGTGATAACTACCACACCGGCCATGGCACGCGCACCATATATAGATGTGGCAGAACCGTCTTTCAGCACCTGAAAGCTCTCTATATCATCAGCACTAAGACCGGAAATGGCATTTGAAATAAGTGTCACGGCATCTCCTGAAGACAGGTCATCGGCACTCACGTCTACAGCTTCTTCCTGTATCACGCCATCAATAACCCAAAGTGGTTTGGAACTACCATATATAGATGTTGCACCGCGCACACGTATTTTTGGAGCCGTACCGAATGTGCCAGACACGTTCTGCACCGAAACACCCGCCACACGCCCTTCCAATGCACGGCTTACATCGGCCACACCGTCGAGTTTGGCCTTGTCGGCATCAATTTTTGCAGTTGCTCCGGTAAAAAGCCGCTTGTCCATCTTCTGCATACCCGTCACCACGACGTCACTCAGAGTGTTGGCATCCGACTGCATGGTAATCTTCATGTTGGGCTTTGGCGTCACAGTCTGTGTCACCATACCGATGTAGCTTACCTGAATCTTCTTGCCCTTGGGCACGTTCAAGGTGAACTGGCCGTCGATGTTGGTCGTTGTTCCGGTCTTCGTACCCTGAACGATTACAGAGGCACCGATGACCGGCTGACCGTCATCCTGAGACAGCACTGTTCCCGTCACCTTTGTTTGGGCTAATGCCATTCCTATCGACAGGAACAGGCACGCCAAAACCATGGTTAGTCTTTTCTCCATAAATACTCTCTCTTTTTACTAAAATAATATAAGATGTTTGTTTCAAATTGCAAATTTACACATTTTTTGTAAATAAGAGCATAGATATATGAAAAATTGTATAAAACCAGCAATTATTTAACAACATTCAGCAATTAAAACCGCTTTTATGATTTTTAAATGAATGGAAATACACTTATTTCGCTTACAAAATGACAGAATCATGCGGTAAGCCACACACATTGGCCAAGACATGGGGCAAGACATGAAGGGCCGTGTCATTCAGCACGTTTCACCGCGTCGTACAGCAGGCCGGCCGCCTCGCGGGCACAGATGGTGTCGTTGTAGCGTGTCTCGGCTATCTCGCGTGCTCTGCGCCCCATACGTTCCGCCTCTTCAGGATGCTCCACTATATATGTGATGGCACGGCACCATCCGTCGACATCGTAATATGGCACGGATATGCCGCAGCCTTCCTTGTCTACATCGATGGGGAACTGCGGGTTGCGACTGCATATTACCGGCATGCCGAGACCGAGCGCCTCGACAATGGTGGTGAGACCGACGGTATATTTGGTCTCCTTGCAGCAAATCACCACACATTCCGCCCAGTTGACCTTCAGACTGAGTTCGTAAGGTATCATTCCTGAAACGAAGTTCACCCGCACGTTGTCCGCCACCTCCAGTTTGTCGAACAGCCGGCGGTAGCTGATGTCGTTGCGTTCGGGGAGATATATGTCCAACGGCGCACCGGTGCCGTTGAACGCCTTTACCATCGTAGGCATGTCGCGACGTTTCTTGCCGGTGGATATGAAGCCGTGGCGCCGGCCTGCGGGATGCTCCCGCTGCAGGCGGTCGAAGAAGTCGAGGTCGGGTCCCCAATGTCCGAGGAACATGCGGTCGGGTCGCGCATAGGGGCTGGCAAGGGAGTCGTTGATGAGTTTCTCAGAGAAAAAGAACATGCGGTCGATGCCGCGATAGAACAGCCGGCCGGCCCAACGGCGCAACATTCCGTGTGGCACCGTCATGGGCTGATGGTGCCATATCACTATGGGGCGGCGGAAGAGTCCCAAAGCCCGCAGGAGGATGATTATCTCTATGCCACGGTAATGGGTGGCGTAGACAGCGTCAAAGTGTTCGCGGCAGGTAAGTATCTCCCACGTGTTGTACATTATCAGGCGCCAGCGCGACATGAGCAGCGGGCGGTAGCGGTGAAAGACAACACTGATGCCGTGGCTGCCAAGCCCCATGGCACCGTAAAGGTAATGGCCGGGGAAACGGCCGTCTTTCCATTCGCGCACGATGCGTTGAATGTCTTGTGTATGATAAAAATATACCTTCATATGTTCAGAGATTGTGCAAAGATACGACGATTTGTCCACAAATGCGGCGTTTTTCTTTGATTATCTGCCGATTATAAGTAAATTTGCGGCACAATCGGAATAAAGCACAATGGAAACACTTAAAGAGAAAACAGCCAACGGCCTGCTTTGGGGAGGGATAAACAACGGCGGACAGCAACTGCTGGGACTGGTGTTCGGCATCATCCTCGGCCGCCTGCTGTCGCCCGACGACTATGGCATGATAGCCATGATAAGCGTGTTTTCACTTGTGGCAAACGAGTTGCAGAACAGCGGCTTCAAGACGGCACTGGCCAATCTGCCCGCCCCCACCGACCGCGACTACAACTCCGTATTCTGGTTCAACATCCTCATGGGCATCACGCTCTACGCCATCCTCTTCTTCTCGGCCCCGCTCATAGCCCGGTTTTACGGCGTGTCCGAACTCGTGCCGCTGTGCCGCTATGCCTTCATTGGTTTTGTCATATCAGGCCTGGGCACGGTGCAGTCGGCATGGCTGTTCAAGAACCTCAGGGCAAAGCAGCAGGCCAAGACCGGCCTCGCCGCCGTGCTCATCTCCAGTGCCGTGGGAGTGACGATGGCCTTCTGCGGCATGTCGTACTGGTCGCTGGCCACGCAGAGCATCGTCTTCATCACCATACACACCTCGCTGCTGTGGCACTACTCGCCGTGGCGGCCTACGTTCAGCATCGACTTCGGCCCGGTGAGGAGCATGTTCCGCTTCAGCTGCAAGCTCCTCCTGTCAAACATCATAACCCACATAAACACCAACATACTGAACATACTGCTCGGTCTGCACTTCTCAAAACGCGATGTAGGCTACTACAACCAGGCATACCAGTGGAACTCGAAATGCTTCTACACCCTGCAGGGCATGGTGCAGATGGTGGCGCAGCCCGTGTTTGTGGAGCTGAAGGACAGCAGCGACAGACAGCTGGCGGCACTGCGCAAGCTGATGCGCGTCACGGCATTCATCTCGTTTCCACTGCTGCTGGGCTTCGGCCTCGTGTCACGCGAGTTCATCATACTCACCATCACCGAAACGTGGGAGGCCAGTGCCATACTTATAAAGATACTCTGCGTGAGCGGTGCGTTTGTGCCGTTGGGCACGATACTGTCGAATCTTGTGGTGAGCAAGGGCCGTTCGAGCACATATATGATGTGCAACGTATGTCTCGGCCTGCTCCAGATAGCGCTCATGACGATGCTCTACCGTTACGGCATACATACGATGGTAGTCGCATACACCATTCTCAACACATTGTGGATACTGGTGTGGCACCACTTCGTCAGCCGCATGACAGGCTACCGCATCACCATGCTTTTGGCCGACATCATGCCCTTTGCCGCATCAGCCTTTGCCGTGATGGCCGCCACACACTACATCACCTGCGGCATAGGCAACATGTGGATGCTGCTGGGCACACGCATCGTTACGGCCGCCGTGTCGTACTACGCGGTGATGCACGTTGTCAGCCGCAGCACGCTCAACGAGTGCATGGCTTTCGTAAAGTCGAAGACAGGGAAGCCAAGCCAAAGGCAATAACAGCCGTAAGAAACGGCAAAAGAAAAAAACAGCAGATGACAAAAGAAGGGATTCATTCCCTTATACATTATTAATATATATACAACAACACTCAATATGTACAACAACAGAATAGTGGTCTATACGTCGGGCACGTTCGACATGTTCCACAGCAACCACCTCAAGATGATAGAGTACGCCCGCGGACTGGGCGACACACTCATTGTGGGTGTGAGCACCGACGAACTGGTATGCAGCTACAAGCGCCCGCCCATCATACCCTTTGAAGAGCGCATATCCATCATCAAAGCCCTCAGATATCCCGACATCGTGATACCCCAACGCTCGCTCGACCACACCGAAATAGTGAAGAAGCTCAATATCGACGTCTTTGTGGTGGGCGACGACTGGACTGGCAAGTACGACTATCTGAAAGAGCTGGGCGTAACCGTGTTCTACTTCCCTTACGGCGACGGCCTGTCCACGACAAGCATAAAGAAGGAGATCGTGGAACGTTATGACAGCATAAAGGGAAAAATAGACAACCAGCCAAACCCCGACATAAAGAGATGAAGACAGCCATAGTGACAGGAGGCTCGCGGGGCATCGGCCTCGGAGTGGTGAAGATGCTTGTCCAAAAAGGTTACTGCGTGATAGCATCCTACGCCCACGATGACAATGCCGTCAGCCGGGCAAGAGAGGAGTTGGGAAAATTACAAGATTTTGTGGGGTTTGTGAAGGCCGACCACAGCCTACGCGATGACACTTACGACTTTATCAGGAGGGTGGAGCGGATGACAATCGACAGTGGCATCGACTGCATTGTCTGCAATGCCGGCATCACCGTGCGAAAGGCGTTCACCGAGACCACCGATGCCGACTGGGACGCGATGATGGAGGTGGCAGTGAACGCCCACATGATAATGCTTCGCGAACTATATCCGCGGATAAACCGCGATTGCAGAATCATATTCACCGGCTCGGCCATGGCCGTCTATCCGCACGCCACCGTTACGGGCTACGGCATAACCAAGGCCGCCGTACACGCCATGGTGAAGAATCTCGTGAAGGTGATGGAGCCGAAACAGGCCACCGTGAATGCCGTGGCTCCGGGATTCGTGGACACCGAATGGCAGAAGAACAAGCCGGAGGAGATACGCCGCAACATCTGCGCCAAGACGGCCATCCACCGTTTCGCCTCGATAGAGGAGACCGTTGCCGCATACGCCTTCTGCATAGACAACGCTTTCGTCAACGGAAGCATAATAGAGGTAAACGGAGGCTACTCGTATAAATAGGCACAGGGGAGAACCAGGACAAGGTTCTTCACATTGCAGGAAATTTATATCGATATGCTCTGATAAAAAAATAAATAAGATATGTACAACAACGATGACAGCGGCTTCGCCGCAAGAGAGCGCGACCTCCGGGCCCGCTTCAACCCCGACGGTTCGCTGCTGCGCCGCCAACAGATGCGCATGCTCGACATATTGCTTGAGGTAGACCGCATCTGCCGCAAACACAACATAACATACTGGCTCAGCAGCGGAACACTGATAGGAGCCGTGCGCCACAAGGGGTTCATACCATGGGACGACGACCTCGACATCGAGATGCTGCTGCCCGACTACGAGCGGCTGATGAAGATACTGCCGCAGGAGCTGCCAGACACCATGGCGCTGCAGACACAAGACACCGACCCCAACTACTTTTTCTTCTATGCCAAAGTGCGCGACCGCCGTTCACGGCTCGACGAGAACACGGGCTACGACCGCACATGGAAGGAGAAGGGCATATACATCGACATTTTCCCGTTCTACAAGCAGCCCCTGTGGATTCACCTGCTGTCTGAAAAGACCATCGGACACGCATACAAGATACTGCGCACCGAGGGTGACAAGAGCATGTGGAAGGTAAGGGCGCTGACAAGGTTCAACCGCCGCATCATCTATCCCGTGCTGCGACAGCTCTGCCGGCTGTGGCCGTCGGCCCGTGAGACTTACGGCCTCGGCATACCCTATCACGACCCGCGCCACATGGAAGACACGCTGCCGCTGACCGAAACCGAATTCGAGGGCCACATGATGCCCGTGCCCAAAGACTGCCACAAGGCCCTCACCCTGAAATACGGCGACTATATGAAGCTGCCGGACACCGACCGCCTGCAACTGCACGTGAGCCGGATAGACATTTGGGACTGAGATGGACTAAAGCAGATGCGAGACCACCAGACTGCCGTTGTAAATCCACAGCCAGGCCGTGAGCGCGCCCAAGAGCAACCGCATGCCCCAGAGTGCCGCACGCGGCCTGTCGTGAAGGGCGCGCAGCATACAGGCATAGGCTATCGGAACAATGAATATCCAGTGGGCCGACATGATGTAAACCTCGAGTATGCCGAAACCGAGCACAAAGTGCAGCACCATGTCGAAGACTAACCACGTCAGGCACATGTGCACAAAGCGGTCGCGCCGGCCTGACCACAGTCCGGCGGCAAACAGCAGGACAACCGCCGCCTCAACGACGTAGAACCACACACTGCCATATCTGACGTAGTTGGGGCGCGTGCGGTTGGTGTCTTCCAAGAGATGACTGCTGTGCAGCTGCACCGACTCGCCGAAAAGATTCTCCACGGCGGCATCCCAACGTGACGTAGACTTGTCGGTCCACTCAAACAGCGGGTTGTCAATGAGCTTCTCACCGGCATGTTCGGCCAGCCATTTCTTGTGTTCGGCCTGTTTGCGGGCAAACGTGCTGTCGGTTTTCATCCTCTGCTCGTAGCGTTTGTCGGCTGCCTTGTCTCCGGGTTTGGATATCACGAAATACTGGTAGGCATAGGCTCCGGCCAGCAGGGCTGCAGGCAGGATGACGCACACAGCGAGATTGCGCAACCTGAAAAAACGCCTGCCGCCGCACCACAGTGCCGCCAGAAGTGTCTTCACACCGTTGGTCAGCGTGACACCGGCCGTAAAGAAAAACAATACAGCCGTGGCCGCACGCCCCATGGGCCGGTTGTCGCGCAGCCGCATGCCCGCCACATAGAGCGTGAGCAGAAGCAGGAACATGGATATGGCGAAATGGTCGGGGGCGAACGCTGTCACCATGACATGACCGAATCCGAACATGAGCAGCGACAGCAGTGTGGCATCGTGGCCGCCCACGCCTATCACGCGGTGGAGTATGCGGCGCAGGAAGAGGAACGACCCCACATCGCACACCGTGAGCATTGCCGCCACTATATACACGGCAAAATTCATCTCGAACATGCCCATCAGCCAATGGTTGAGCAGATACAGCGGGTACATCAGCAGGGGCAGCAGCGGATGGCGGAAAAGCGAATAGTATATCTTCCACGACGAGATGGTGACATACGTCAGGTCATCGTAACCCGAAAGCATGTAGTAATTGTAAAACACAGTCCAGTAGCCCACGTTGGCACGGGTGAATATGTCGTACCGGTAGGCCACCATCAGCCCGTTGAGAGCAACCGTCAGCACCAGTGCCAAAAGCACGGGCAGACGCTCTTCACGACTTATGGCAAGCAGTTTTCTCATCTTTACAATGGTTTACGGCTGCAAAATTAGATAAAAATCTTGTGTATATCAAAATAACAGACTACTTTTGTGCCTGTTAATCCGTATTTGCAGAAAACAAAGCTTTTTTTCAGTATGAAATACCCGATAGGAATACAGACTTTTGAGCGTATCATCACAGAAGGATTCGTTTATGTTGACAAGACAGCGCTGGTTCATAAACTGGCGAATAACGGAACAATATACTTTCTAAGCCGCCCACGTCGGTTTGGCAAGAGCCTGCTTGTGTCCACCTTAAAAGCATACTTCCAAGGGAAAAAAGAATTGTTCCGCGGCCTGGCTATGGAGCAATTAGAAACAGAATGGACTGAATATCCAGTATTTCATATAGACTTCAACGGTGCGGATTTCACCAGAAACAACGCATTGGAGGAAAAGCTCGAAGGCTATGTGAGGGAGTGGGAGGCCATTTATGGCAAAAGCCCTTTGTATGAGGAGCTTGGGAACAGATTCATGTATGTCATCAAGGCCGCTCATGCAAAGACGGGCCGCAAGGTCGTGGTACTGATTGACGAATACGACAAGCCTCTGCTTGATGTGCTTGACACCGACTGTACCGGACAGCTTGACGGCAAGGAGATGAGTATGGAGGAGAAGCACCGCAATGTCCTAAAAGGATTTTACAGTGTGTTCAAGAATACAGACGCAGACTTACGTTTCGTTCTTCTTACCGGCGTTACCAAGTTTTCACAAGTCAGCGTATTCAGCGGCTTTAACCAGCCTGACGATATCAGCATGGATCCTGCGTATGACGCTTTATGCGGAATAACCAAAGAGGAGCTGGTTTCCTGCTTTGCCGAGCCTATAAGGGAGCTGGCCACACAAGAGGGGACTAACGAGGAAACAATGATACAAAGGCTGAAATTTCAGTACGACGGATATCATTTCAGCAGAGGTATGACCGATATATTCAATCCATTCAGCCTGCTCAACTGTTTCAAAAAGAAAACAATCAGTGATTACTGGTTTTCCACGGGCACGCCAACCTACCTGATGCGCCTCTTGCAGCATTTCGATGAGAACATCAACGAACTGGTGTCGAAATATTACTCCCCCGATGAATTTGTAAACTACCGCGCTGACGCAGAGAAGCCTCTGCCAATGATTTACCAGAGCGGCTACCTCACTATAAAGGCATACAACGCACGAAGAGACAAATACCGGCTCGACTTCTCCAACCATGAGGTGCGCAGCGGCTTTGTATCAGCCTTGTCATCGGGATATTTCAAAGACGCGAGAAACCGTCAGGCATATTGGGTTGACGATGCGTCGGACGCATTGGAGACTGGCGACACCGGGAAATTCATGCGCCATATTACGGCTCTCCTTGCCGGAATCAGCTACCGTTTTCAGCACAAGGACAACGCTATGGAATGTGAACGCCATTTCCAATACACCTTCTATCTCATTCTCCAGATGATAGGCATCTACAACACATATATTGAAAAAGAGACCAGTGAGGGACGCATCGACTGTATCGTGGAATGTCCCGGACATGTGTATATATTCGAGTTCAAGCTCAACGGCAGTGCCAAGAAAGCTTTGGAACAGATAAACGACCGTGGATATGCCACGCCATATCTGGCGGATAAGCGCACCCTCCATAAGGTAGGAATAAACTTCTCCTCAGAAAAAGGAACCGTAGATGACTGGAAAGAAGAATAGTTAGATAAAAATCTTGTGTATATCAAAATAACAGACTACTTTTGTGCCTGTTAATCCGTATTTTTGAGATATGAACAGAGGAACGTTGACGCTTGTACCGTCTGGCGGACTTGCCAACAGGATGAGAGCCGTGGCATCGGCATACAATCTTTGTGAAACCACAAACTCGCGGCTGCAAGTGGTATGGTTTCGTGACTGGGCGCTTAACGCGGCCTTCAATGACATTTTCGAACCCATTGACCCGGCGTTGCTCGACCTGCGTGAAGCCCGCTTCACGGATTTCATTGTCAACGACAGGCCACGTCGCCGAAATCTGTGGATACCGGAGCTGATGCAAATGGTTGCCTATCCGAAAGCAAGGATATACGAACGTGAGGTGACACCGCTCAAACGCCGTGGATTCGATTTTGAGGCGTGGCTGCGCGGCCGGCACTGTTACATGAGTTGCTATCAGGTGTTCGGAAGTTTTCCGAACACTCTTTACGGCAAGTTGTTCCGCCCGGTGCGCAGCGTGATGGAGCAGGTGGAAAGGAACACCGGCCTTTTTTCCGATTACACCATCGGCATGCACATACGCCGTACAGACAACGTGGAGTCGATAGAGAAGAGTCCGACGCAGTATTTCATCGAAGCCGGACGCAAAGAACTCGAACGGCACCCGTCTCTCAAGATTTTCCTTGCCACGGACAGCGAGGATGTGAAACGCGAACTGCGCGAAGTCTTCGGCTGCCGCATAATAACGTCCGGCGACGAGGCCTGCCGCGGCAACGCTGACGGAATACGCGGCGGACTGGTCGACATGTATTCCCTCTCGCACACACAATGTATCTACGGATCTGTCGGTTCCAGCTTCTCAGAAATGGCATCGTTCATCGGCAACAAGCCACTGATAAGGGCATAATCCTGTCTTTATCCGCCAAAATCAATATTTTTTAAGGCGGGCAAAGACAAGACTATGCCCCTACAATTAAAGGTATAAATACAGTTTCACATGGTGAAACATTTCAATGCGACGGTCAGCACACCTTGCTGCCGGGCTTCACGTCTCTGAGTATTGACGTAACGCTCAGGCTGCCGTCAAAATTCTCGGCAGAAAGAATCATGCCCTGACTCTCGATGCCCATCAGCTTGCGCGGCGGGAAATTGGCTATGAAGAGCACATCCTTGCCAATGAGTTCCTCCGGCTCGTAGAACTTGGCTATGCCGCTGACGATGGTACGGTCGGTGCCCGAGCCGTCATCGATGGTGAACTTCAGCAACTTGTTGGCCTTCTTCACCTTCTCGCAATTTTTGATGTGCCCCACACGTATGTCCAGCTTCTCGAAGTCCTCGAACGTAACGGGAGCCTTCACCGGGTCGGCTACGTATGCGGCGGCCTCGTTGGCCTTTTTGGTCTCCTCCAGCTTGTTCAACTGATAGTTGATGGTTTCGTCCTCTATCTTCTCAAACAGCAGTTCCGGTTCGCCCAGCTGATGTCCGGCGCACAAGAGGTCGGTGCGTCCGAGGTTTTCCCACTCAAACTTCTCCACGTTGATCATGCGGCGCAGACGCGCACTGCTGAACGGCAGGAACGGCTCGAAAGCTATGGCCAGATTGGCCACCAGCTGAAGCGAGATATAGAGGATGGTCTCCACACGCTTCGGGTCGGTCTTCCACACCTTCCACGGTTCGCACTCGGTGATGTATCTGTTGCCGATGCGTGCCAGATTCATGGCCTCCTTCTGCGCCTCACGGAACTTGAATATGTCGAGATAATCCTCCACACGGGCCTTCACGTCCTTAAACTCGTCGAGTGCCGCACGGTCGGTGTCGGTCAGTTCGCCGCACTCGGGCACCACCCCACCCCAATACTTCTTAGTGAGCTGCAACGCACGGTTGACAAAGTTGCCGTAGACGGCCACCAGCTCGTTGTTGTTGCGGTCCTGAAAGTCTTTCCATGTGAAGTTGTTGTCTTTTGTCTCGGGAGCGTTTGCCGTCAGCACATAGCGCATCACGTCCTGCTTGCCCGGCATCTCCTCGAGATATTCATGCAGCCACACCGCCCAGTTGCGCGACGTGGAAATCTTGTCGTTCTCCAGATTGAGGAACTCGTTGGCCGGCACATTCTCGGGCAGTATGTATCCGCCGTGTGCCTTGAGCATTGTCGGGAACACGATGCAGTGGAACACGATGTTGTCCTTGCCGATGAAGTGAATGAGACGTGTCTCGGGATCTTTCCACCATTTTTCCCACGTGTCGGGCAGCAGTTCCTTTGTGTTGGATATATAACCTATCGGGGCGTCAAACCACACGTAGAGCACCTTGCCCTCGCCACCTTCCACCGGCACAGGTATACCCCAGTTGAGGTCGCGCGTCATGGCCCGCGGCTGCAGGTCGAGGTCGAGCCAGCTCTTGCACTGTCCGTAGACATTGGGACGCCACTCCTTGTGGCCGTCCAGTATCCACTCTTTCAGCCACTGCTGATATTCGTTGAGCGGCAGATACCAATTTTTGGTCTCTTTCAGCACGGGCTTCGACCCGCTGATGGCCGACTGCGGATTGATGAGTTCGGTGGGGTCGAGGTCGCTGCCGCACTTCTCGCACTGGTCGCCGTATGCCTTCGGGTTGTGGCAGTGGGGACATTCGCCCGTGATGTATCTGTCGGCAAGGAACTGTCCCGCCTCTTCGTCGTAATACTGTTTCGACACCTTTTCCGTCAGCTTGCCGTCGTCATACAGTTTCTTGAAGAAGTCGGAAGCCAGCTTGTGGTGTGTTTCGGATGTTGTCCGGCTGTAGATGTCGAACGATATTCCGAAATCCTCAAAACTCTTCTTTATTATGCCGTGATAACGGTCGACAACGTCCTGCGGGGTGATGCCCTCCTTGCGTGCACGGATGGTGATGGGCACACCGTGTTCGTCGCTGCCGCAGATGAAGATGACGTCTTGTCCCTTCAGTCTGAGATATCTCACGTATATGTCGGCCGGCACGTACACTCCGGCCAGATGTCCTATGTGAACACCGCCGTTGGCGTAGGGCAGAGCCGCCGTCACGGTGGTGCGTTTGTAATGCTTTTCTTCCATGCTTTCTTTTGATGTCATTAATTGTGTGCAAAGTTACTGCAACTTGGGCAAAAATGCAAATTAACATCATGTCTTTTTCGGTTTAATGACATATTTCGTTTGTGATTGTTTCTTTTTGACATAAAGACATATTGCTACGCGGTGTGTGTTTCTTTGACAGAAAGGCAACTCGTTAGCAGAATTATTCATAAGCGGTCGGTTTTCTGTATGGGCGTACCAGTGCATTTATGAATAATTCCGCCAACGGGTAAAGACAGATATTCCGACAAACATGTCCTTCACCCAAGAACGTGGCGCAGCAATATGTCTTTATGTCAAAAAGACAAAGATTTATTCGCCTTTTTGGTTTTTATTCATTATTTTTGCTGACAAAAGAAAATCATCACGTTATGAAACATCCCGCCAAAACCGATATAGCAGTCCTGCTGCTGTTCTTTACGCGCCCGGACACCTTCGGCCGCGTGTTTGCCGAAGTGAAGAAAGCACGCCCCTCACGCCTGTTCCTCTATCAGGACGGACCGCGCGGCGAGCGCGACCTGCCCGGCATAGAAGCATGCCGCAAGATAGCCGAAGACATCGACTGGGAATGTGAAGTGCACCGCATGTATCAGGAGCGCAACTACGGCTGCGACCCCTCAGAGTACATCTCGCAGAAATGGGCCTTCTCGATAGTGGACAAGTGCATAGTGCTCGAAGACGATGACGTGCCGTCGCAGTCGTTCTTCCCCTTCTGCAAGGAGATGCTCGACCGCTACGAACACGACGAGCGCATCACGATGATAGCAGGATTCAACACCGACGAGATAACCCCCGATGTGCCGTACGACTATTTCTTCACCTCGGCCTTCTCCATTTGGGGGTGGGCATCGTGGCGCAGGGTGATAGACCGCTGGGACGGCAAATACACCTTCCTCGACGACGAGTACAACATGCGGCAGCTCAAGGCCCTGATAAAACAGCGCGGTTTTCGCAGCGACATCATCAAGATGTGCCGCGACCACCGCGAGACCGGCCGCGAATACTACGAGAGCATCTTCTGGGCGTCTATGCTGTTCAACTCCGGTTTGGCCATCATGCCGACAAAAAACATGATAAACAACATCGGCCTGACCAACGACTCCACCCACTACTCGGCCACATTCGACACCATGCCGCGGCGCTACCGCCGCATATTCACCATGGGACGCCACGAAACCGATTTCCCCCTGCGCCATCCGCGTTATGTTATTGAAAATGTGGAATATAGCAAGCGTCTGTACCTCACCAACGCCTGGAACAACCCGTGGCGCAAGGTGCAGTATTCACTGGAAGAGCTGGTGCGTAATCTTCGCCACGGCAACTTCGACGTGATAACGAAAGCCCTGCGCCGGCGCATACGCAAGTGGATGGGAAAAGACAAACATGTGTAAACCTTATTCAGGGGATTTTTAAACGCCCAAAAAATTCAAACGCAAAGACGCGGAGGCGCAAAGATTTTTTTGGAACACGGAGACACGGAGACACAGAGGCTTGCGCAGGTGAGGCTGCTGAAAAAAATCCTTTGCGCCTCTGCGCCTTTGCGTTTAAAGATAAATCTCCGTGTCTCCCCCCCAAAAAAAAACTTTGCGCCTCTGCGCCTTTGCGTTTTAAAAAAACAGTCTTTACGTTTAAGAAATTAATGTTTTTTTAGATTGCCGGCACACCCAGAAACCATGCACATGTCGAAATAAAATAGTATCTTTGCAGATAGATTATGAATACGACAATGGACAACAACAACATTTTCACACCACTCATAGCCCGGGCTCTTACACTGCCCGAACAGGGCACGGCAAACACACTGCAGCTGCTCGACGAAGGCTGCACCATACCCTTCATCAGCCGCTACCGCAAGGAACGCACCGGCGGACTCGACGAGGTGCAGATAGCCGCCATAAGCGAGATGAACGACCGCCTGAAGGAAACCGCCCGGCGCAAGGAGACCATCATAAAGACAATAACGGAGCAGGGCAAAATGACCGACACGCTCCAACGGCGCATCGACGGCTGCTGGAACGTGCAGGAGCTGGAAGACATCTACCTGCCCTACAAGCCCAAACGCCGCACAAGGGCGCAGACGGCACGCGAGCAGGGTCTGGAGCCGCTGGCCGTCATCATCACCCTGCAGCGCGAGCAGAACCCCGAGGAGGCGGCACGGCGCTTCGTGAAAGGCGACGTGACGAGCACCGAAGCCGCACTGAAAGGGGCCATGGACATCATAGCCGAAACCGTGAGCGAAGACGAACAGGCACGCCGGCAGGTGCGTGACGTGTTCAGGCGCGGGGCCGTGATAACGTCGAAGGTGGTGAAGGCCAAGGCCGACAGCGACGAGGCTGCCAAATATTCCGACTACTTCGACTTCTCAGAACCGCTGCGCCGCTGTTCGTCGCACCGTCTGCTGGCCATGCGCCGGGGCGAGGCCGACGGCATACTGCGTGTGGGCATATCGGCCGACGACGACGCATGCGCCGACCGGCTCAAGCGCCTGTTCGTGCGGAGTGGCGGACGCTGCGGCAGGATGGTGGCCGAAGCGGTGGACGACGGCTACAAGCGGCTGCTGAAACCCGCCATAGAGACCGAATTTGCCACCGCGAGCAAGGAGAAGGCCGACGACGAGGCCATAGGCGTGTTTGCGGAAAACCTGCGCCAGCTGCTGCTGTCGGCGCCGCTCGGACAGAAACGCGTGATGGGCGTCGACCCGGGATTCCGCACGGGCTGCAAGGTGGTGTGCCTCGACGCTCAGGGCAACCTGCTGCACCACGAAGCCATCTTCCCCCACCCGCCCGTACAAAAGCGCGCACAGGCCATGGAAAGGATGGCCGACATGATAGGCCGCTACGGCATAGAGGCCATAGCCATAGGCAACGGCACGGCAAGCCGCGAGACGAAGGAGTTTGTCGAGCAGGTGGTGCGCGGTGGCGGCGGAACACGGCAGCACGGCGCTGACTCTGCAGGAGCCGGCAGCATGAACGCACGCGACATAAAGGTATTTGTGGTGAGCGAAGACGGAGCGTCGGTGTACTCGGCGTCGAAGACGGCACGCGAGGAGTTTCCCGACAAGGATGTGACGGTGCGCGGTGCCGTGTCGATAGGACGCAGACTCATCGACCCCCTGGCCGAACTGGTGAAGATTGACCCGAAGAGCATAGGCGTGGGGCAGTACCAGCACGACGTTGACCAGGCGAAGCTGAAGAAGAGTCTCGACCACGTGGTGGAGAGCTGTGTCAACTCGGTGGGCGTAAACCTGAACACGGCAAGCCGCCACCTGCTGACGTACGTGAGCGGACTCGGGCCAACACTGGCCGCCAACATCGTGGACTACAGGCGCGACAACGGCCCCTTCACGAGCAGGGCGCAACTGAAGAAGGTGCCGCGCCTCGGTCCGTCAACATACGAGCAGTGTGCGGGATTCCTGCGCATACCGGGGGCCGCCAACCCGCTCGACAACAGTGCCGTGCATCCGGAGAGCTACAAGACGGTGGAGCTGATGGCCAAAGACTGCGGCTGTACGGTGAAGGAGCTGATGGCCTCGGCAGAAAAGCGGAAGGCCATAGACATAAGGCGATACATCACCGACAAGGTGGGGCTGCCCACGCTGACGGACATCATGCGCGAACTGGAAAAGCCGGGACGCGACCCGCGCGAGCAGATAGAGGAGTTTGAGTTCGACCCCAACGTAACGTCGGTGGACAATCTGGCCGAGGGCATGGTGCTGCCGGGCATAGTGACGAACATCACCAATTTCGGCGCCTTCGTAGACATAGGGGTGCATCACGACGGTCTCGTGCACATCTCGCAGCTGGCCGACCGCTATGTCTCCGACCCCACACAGGTGGTGCACCTGCACCAGCACGTGAGGGTGAAGGTGGTGGAAGTGGACAGGAAGCGGAACAGGATATCGCTGAGCATGAGAGAAGTAATGAGTTCAGAGTGATGAGTGAAGAGGTATAATATGCTTCAAGATTTGTTTGGTTGCGCATCATTGTAACATTCATATCCTGAAGCATATCATACCTCTTCACTCATCACTCTGAACTCTTATCTTAAAAGAGCCGGAGGCTCTTTTACAGTTCCTCGCACTCCTTCAGCCATATGGCGCCCGAGGCGTCGCTGGGCATGCGCCAGTCGCCGCGCGGACTGAGGCTCACGCTGCCCACCTTCGGGCCGTCG
>NZ_URNN01000020.1 GCF_900549175.1 uncultured Prevotella sp.
TTTGTGTGGCGGGCAAAAACAAGTTCTGCCCCTACCATTGCATGACTGTGCCATTAAGCATTAATATATCACTCGAAATGTCGGATGAACCATGTTTTTATGATTTGATGTTCTTTAGGAACATGGGTTTGTGCGGACACGCAGACCCGCCCAAACAGCAAACCGTCCGTTTGCGGGTAATTCTATTAACTGACTGACATACAATGATTTATCGCGGTAATATGTCGTTTTGTGAAACAAAAACAAAAGAGAATGATATAAAAACAAAAACCTTGTAACAATTAGAAAAAGGCTATACACAATAAGAAATATGGCGTTTATAAATATATGTTAACTTTGCCATCGAAAACCTAAAATTTAAAAGAATGCAAACAAAATAACAATTTAAAACTATGGCAATCAAACATTTTTCACTGTCATCCGGCGGTACATCACTGTCAAGGCTCACCCGGCAGAAACTGGGCACGCTGGCACTGGTCATGGCCGGAATGTCATGCCTCGGACTCAGTTCATGTTCTGAGTACGACCTTGACGAGCGGACCCCGTCAAATTGGGGCAACTCCATTTACAGTTATCTTGCCGGTAATGGGAACTACACCAACATGACCCGGATAATTGACGATTTGGGCTATCGGGCGGTGTTGGACAAGACCGGTTCGAAAACTCTCTTTGTGGCTGATGACGATGCCTTTGCGCGTTTTTACGCCAACAACAGCTTCGGGGTGCGCTCTTACGAACAGCTCTCCGAGGCCCAGAAGCGTATGCTGCTCTTCGGTGCAATGATCAACAACAGTTATCAGCTTAACTACCTTTGCAACACCGAAGGTCCCGTTGAGGGTGCCTGCATGCGCCGTCTCTCGGCACTCAGCCCGTACGACAGCGTCCCCCGTCTCACGCCCGATGCTATGCCCGACAACAAGTATTGGAAGCATCTGAAGGGCCAGTCCTCTGTCTATTGTTTCAAGGACATCACCTATGTCCCCATGATTCACTTCATGGAGAAGTTCATGACCAACAACAAGATAACCAACGAGGATTACGATTTTCTATATAATAATGAGACAAAACGCAGGCCCGGACAGGCCAGTGTCAACGGCCTGCAGGTTGTGGAGGAGGACATCCGTTGCTCCAACGGCTTCATAAACCGTACCGAAGAGGTTATGACACCATTGGAAAACATGGCCGAAATAATATCGAAGAAACCGCAGACAAGCCGGTGGAACTCTTTCCTCGAGCGTTTCTGCGCCCCCGACTCATCAGAGGAAGCCTCCATCCGCCTCGGTCTGGCATGGCCGTCGGAGAAAGCCTATCAGAAGCGTTTCTTCTCGGAGTGGTCGCAAGGTGGCAAGCCTTACTCCACCACTGCCTCCGGAACACTCATCGACGATGCCGAGCTGCTGTCGTTCGACCCGGGATGGAACGAGTATTACGGCGGAACCAACACCACGGCCGATGTCGAGCTGCAGCGCAATATGGCACTGATGCTCGTTCCGAGCGACGAGGCTCTGGAGACATATTGGACGGAGGGTGCGGGTTCAATCCTGCGCGAGCGTTACGGAACATGGGAGGCCGTGCCCAACAATGTGATAGCCGAGCTGGTGAACAACAACATGCAGAAATATCTCACTTCGTGCGTGCCGAGCAAATTCCCGACGATGCTCAACAAGTCAAACGACCCGATGGGCATCACCACCAACGATGTCGACTCGGTATGGCTGGGCTGTAACGGAGCCATATACCTGACAAACAAGGTGTTCGCACCAACGTCGTTCGTCAGTGTGATGTATCCGCTCATCGTTTTCAACGACAACTATAAGATACTGTGGTGGA
Organism: uncultured Prevotella sp.; assembly: GCF_900549175.1. Lineage (GTDB taxonomy): Bacteria > Bacteroidota > Bacteroidia > Bacteroidales > Bacteroidaceae > Prevotella. The sequence goes on from NZ_URNN01000020.1 coordinate 1,831, forward strand.
TAATCAACCAGCACCGCTACGATGCGCTGCTCAACTCGCTCACTTCCACCTACAGCCTGATTGTGCCCAACAGCAATGCCGTGCTGCAGTATGTAGACCCCTGCTCTTATGCCAAGCCCGAACTGGAGATGCTGCGTTTCCACTATGACGAGGTGACAAAGGAGCCTTATGCCTCCGTGCACAAGTACGATCCCGTGACAGAGACGGTGGGCGACTCCATCGGCGAGCGCCGCGGCTACTGGGGGCTTGACCGCCGCCTTGAGTTCCTGCTCAAAGACCACGTCGTGGTGGGTGACATAGAGGACGGCCATGAATACTACAAGACGATGGGTAACTCCGTCATCCGTGTGAAGAACGCATCGGCTGGCGCCGGAGGCATGACCATCGAGGGCACATACCAGATGAACGACAACGGACGCCCCATCCCCGTGAGCTACATCTACGACCAGACCAAGGCCACTACCGGCGGTAACGGAAAGACATACATCCTCGACGAACAGCCGCTTCTCGGAACCCGCCAGAGCGTGAAGAAGATTCTCGATGCCACACCCGAGTTCAGCGAGTTTGCCGGACTGCTCGAGGCGTCGGGACTCATCGAGAACACCTATAAAGAGAAAACCTGCGGTGACAATTACGTAAATGTGTTCAACAGTTACCAATATACGGTGTATGTGCCCACCAACGAGTCCATCCGCCAGCTCATCACCGATGGCAAACTACCTGACCCCGAGCAGATTGACGCCAAGCGTGAGGCCGGCCTCGATGTGACTGCCGACTCCACCAAACTGGTGAACTTCGTGAAGTACCACATGCAGGACAACGCCCTCATCATCGGCGGCGAGAACATAAGTTCTGGCTACGAGACAGCGCTCATCGACACGCGCACCAACAGTTTCGTGCGTCTTGAAGTGACAGCCGACGAGAACAACATAACTGTAGAGGACGCCCGTAAGAACAAGCGTCATGTGATGAAGACCAGTCCGGCCATATACAACCGTTTTGCCCGTGAGTATATCTATCCCGGCAAGAGTGCTCTTGACGCTGACAACATCGAGACAAGCTCGTCTATCGTCATCCATCAGATTGACGGTCCGTTGATGTATGAATAACCCAAGAAAACAGAATAATCATGGAACATATAACTAATAAAAGATGTATAAAGCGCATGACAGCGGCGGCACTCGGATGCCTGCTCTCTGTCGGCGGCGCGTTTGCACAGCAAGCCGGGCAGATAATCAGCGGCCAGGTGTTTGACAGCATGGGTCCGGTGATTACCGCCAATGTGGTGGAGATAGATGCGTCCAACCGTATCGTTACAGCCTGTATCACCGACTTCAACGGAAACTTCTCGCTGAAGCTGAAGAACCCCAAAAACCGGCTGAGAGTTTCTTTCGTGGGCTACAAGACCCAGACGCTGCCCATCAACAAGACCACATTCCGCATCAATCTTGTGGATGCCACACAGATAAGCGAACTTACGGTCAAGTCGAAACGGCGCACACAAGGCTCCGGACTGGCCATACCCGACCGCGAGGTTTCCACATCGCGGCAGACCATCAGCACAAAGGAGTTTGAGGGACTGGCACTTACCACCATCGACGAGGCCCTGCAGGGACGTATCGCCGGTCTCGACATCGTGGCCAACAGCGGTAACCTGGGTGCCGGCACATCCATGCGCCTGCGCGGTGTGTCGAGTATCAACGGTTCGAGCGAACCGCTTATCGTTGTCGACGGCAACGTGTTCCAGACGGACGAGAGCGTGGACGCGAGCATGAATGACGAGAAGTTTGCCGAACTGCTCAATGTCAACCCCGACGATATCGAGAGCATTGCCGTGCTGAAGGATGCCGCCGCCACGGCCATCTGGGGTAGCCAGGGTGCCAACGGTGTAATCGAGATAAAGACCAAGCGCGGTGCGCGTGGAAAGACCGCCGTCACCTATTCGCTGCGTCTCACGGCCACCCATCAGCCGGAAGGCATGAAGATGCTCAACGGCGACGAGTATACCATGCTGATGAAGGAGGCCTTCTTCAACCAGCGTCTGAGTGATGCCGCCAGCAACATCAACGAGTTGAACTATCTCAACCCCGTGGAGTTCAGCGAGGCCCGCATGTTCGACGACAACACCGACTGGGTGGATGCCGTCAAGCAGACGGGATGGCGCCAGAATCATTATGTGTCGATATCGGGAGGTGGCGAGAAGGCCAACTTCCGCATCGGTGCTGGTTACGACCACGAAACCGGCTCCATCATCAAGCAGCAGCTTGACCGATTCACCACACGTGTGGCACTCGACTATTTTGTGAGCACGCGTATCAAGTTCGAGTCGAACCTGTCGTTCACATACACCCGCAACCAGAAGAACTACAGCGACCTGCTGGGCATAGCCTACAAGCGCATGCCTAACCTCTCCATCTACGAGGAGGATGAAAACGGCAACGACACGGGCCGTTTCTACAACATACAGTTCAACCACTCGCGCGAGCTGGATGACCAGTACAATATGGACAACCCCGTGGCTCTGGCCTATCTTGCCAAGAACAACCAGTCTACATACAAGATACAGCCCGAGTTTAAAATCAACTACAAGCTGTTGGGCACCGACGAGGGCAAGACGCATCTTGACTATGAAGGCAAGATAATGTTCGACATATACAACGAGTATAACGACACGTTCCGTCCGTCGGCCATCAACAACGGCGGTTGGTATAACGGCAACGACAAGACCGGCAGTTTCCCGAACAAGGCCGTGTCGAACAGCAAGAAGCAATTAGGCATATCTACCACGCACACCCTTACATTCACCCCGCACTTCAAGAACGAGGACCACTCGCTGATGATGATGTTGCGCGGACAGGTGAACAGCGGTTCGTCAAACTATCAGAACACGGGTGTCTACCGTCTGCCGTCGGGCAGCATACAGAGCCCTTCGGCCTCGGCGCCCATCACAGACATGAGCACCAGCAGCGGCCAGTGGCGCAGCATCTACCTTACCTATTCTGCACACTACGCCTACAAGGGCCGTTACATGCTTGACTTCTCCGTACGCCGCGACGGCAGCACCAAGTTCGGTCCCGACCAGCGTTGGGGTAATTTCCCCGCCTTGTCACTGAGATGGAACATCAGCGACGAGCCGTTCTTCAAGAAGGCGCTTCCGTTCGTGTCGATGCTGTCCGTACGTCCGGGATGGGGTATCGTGGGCAAGCAGCCCAACAACGAGTACCTCTTCCTGAGCCGCTACGTCAGCAGCACGGGATATCTCGGCAATGGCGGTGCGCACCCCAACAACATCCAGCTGAAGAACCTGAAATGGGAGGAGAAGGAGACCTACAACCTCGGTATCGACTTCGGCTTCCTTGATGACAAGATTACCGGTAACGTGGAAATCTACAAGCAGATAACGAGTGACCTGCTGCTCGAGAAGTTCGCCATACCTACATCGTCGGGTTACCCCACGCTCAACTGGGCCAATGTGGGCCGGATGAACAACATCGGATGGGAGTTCAACATCAACGGTAACCAGATAATCAAGGCCGGCAAGTTCTCGGTTGACTTCAACGTTACGTTCGCCAACAACAAGAACACGCTTGAGGAAATGAGCGAGAGCTGTCTGTCGACGCTCAACAAGGAGTGGAGCGGTGCCAACGGCAACTACATGACCCGCGTGGAGCTGAACCGTCCTTTGGGCAGTATCTACGGATTCCGCTACAAGGGTGTCTACCAGTATTCGGAATATTCCGACGTGGAAGAGGCTAAGGTGAGCGGTCCCAACGCCCCCGTTGCCCGCGACGAGGAAGGCAAGGTGGTGCTCGACCATCGCGGACGCCCCATCCCCATGACTTTCCGTTACGGCAAGGTTGACTATGAGTTCAAGGGTGGTGACGCCATCTACGAGGACATCAACCACGACGGTACCATCGACGAGCTGGACATTGTCTATCTGGGTTCCTCACTGCCTAAGATTACCGGCGGATTCGGATTCAAGCTCACCTTCGGACGCTTTACGTGGAACAACCAGTTCAACTTCCGTTACGGCAACAAGATAATCAACGCCGCACGCCTCAATGCCGAGAGCATGAACACGGTGAACAACCAAAGCCGTGCCGTCAACTGGCGCTGGCGCGTGGAAGGTCAGGCCGACGCCCTCATCCCGAGGGCCCTCTACGGCAGCATGAACTACAACGCCCTGGGCAGCGACCGCTTCGTCGAGGACGGTTCGTTCCTGCGTCTCAACTACACTCAGTTGTCATACTCGTTCCCGAAGAAGATGTTGAAGAAGATTGGTCTCACCGGACTGCGCTTCGACATATCGGCCAACAACCTGTTCTGTCTCACGGAATATTCCGGAGCCGACCCCGAAGTGGGATACGGAGGACTGAGCATCGTGACGGACAACGCACAGACACCGCGTGCGCGCTCGTTCACTGCCGGTATCAACATACAGTTCTAACATCGTCTTAATGCAAAATATCAAGATATGAAAACAATCAAGCAATATATAATGGCAGGCTTGGGAATGGCGACACTCGCATCGTGTGGCGACTTCCTCGAAATCAAGCCGCAAAACGAGATAGTTCTTGAAGACTATTGGACAGAGAAGGCCGATGCCACAAGTGAGCTGATGAGTTGCTATGAGGCGCTGGGCAGCAAAGACTGCCTGCGGCGCATGGCGCTTTGGGGCGAGGTGCGTTCGGACAACATGAGGGCCGGAACCAACCCGCCCTACTGGTTGCAGGACATTCTCAAGGAGAACCTGCAGCCGGAGAACGAAATCAACAACTGGGCCGATGTGTACAAGACCATCAACTACTGCAACACGCTCATACACTACGCACCCATGGTGAACGAGATAGACCCTAACTACAAGGACAGCGAGATGAAGGAGAACATTGCCGAGGCCAAGGCCATACGCGCCATCTGCTACTTCACGCTCATCAGAACCTTCCGCGACGTGCCCTTTTCCACAGAACCGAGCATCGACGACCGCCAGAGCTACGATATTCCCGCAACCGACTTCGACACCGTGCTCCGCACGCTCATCGAGGATCTGGAGGGCTGCAAGGACGATGCCGTGCGCCGCTACTATCTTGATGACAACAGCAGTGCCTACGTCAACAGCAGCCGCATCACGCGCTGGTCGATACGTGCCATCCTTGCCGACCTGTATCTCTGGGCAGGGGAGTACGAGAAGTGCATACAGGTATGCGACGAGATCATAGCCTTCAAGAAGCAGCAGTACGAGGACATGCTGGCCGACCCCGACCTGCGTCAGGATGCCGTGCGCAACATGGCACTGTTCAACGGTGTGCCGCTGTTGTTGGAGTGTCCGCTCAACTCGGCCGTTGAAGTGTCGCGCGGACAGGCTTACAACACCATCTTCGGACAGGGCAACTCGTTCGAAAGTCTCTTTGAACTGTATTACAACAGCCGCTATGCCAACAAGAACGAGTATGTGCAGTCGTACTATCAGAACAATAACAACGGAGGCTCCATCGGTTTTCTGAGTGCTCCCGAGCATCTGTATGCCGACATGGCCACCAGCCGCAACACCATATTCCTCAGCAAGAACGACTGCCGCGGATATGAGAACATGATAGAGAGCGGCGGCCGCTACGCCATCAGGAAGTATGCCCGCACGAGCGTATATCTCAACATGAAGAACATACAGACCGAGAGCGAGGTGCAGTCGAGTGAATCCATGCGCAGCGATGACAAGAGCAACTGGATATTCTACCGCCTCACCGACGTGATGCTGATGAAGGCCGAGGCAGAGATTCTCTTGGGCGAGAGCCACTTCCCCGAGGCGTTCTCGATGATCAATGCGGTGAACAAGCGTGCGCGCAATGTCACCAACACGTCGACGAGCGACACTCTGAAGTATGAGGACTACTCGGCTTCTGCCAGTGCCATGGAGGACCTGCTGTTCAGTGAGCGTCACCGCGAGCTGATGTTTGAGGGCAAACGCTGGTTCGATCTGGTGCGCATGGCCCGCCGCGACGGCAACACGGAGCGTCTGGTCAACAAGGTCATCGAGAAGCACACCAGCAACGGCGCTGCCGTGCGCATCAAGCTCACCGACCCCAACATCATCTACTATCCCTATTCGCGTGACGAGCTGAACCGCAACACCTGGCTGAAGCAGAACTCCGCCTATAAGGACAACAACGCCCAGTTGGGTACCAATTAACGTAAACAATAACCTATCGAAATACGAGTTATGAAGTATCTAATGAAGAAGACATGGATGCTGCTCGCAGCAGTAACATTCATAGCAAACATAGTGGTCAGCTGTGATGATGACGATTTCCCTGACAACTATTATAACGCCACCGAGGTGACGGCAGCCGGATTCCTCAAGCAGAGCCCCGAGCGTTTCAGCTCGTTCACGCGCATACTGCAGCGTTCCGGTTTCCTGAGCACGCTCTCCACCTACGGAGAGTACACCCTCTTTGCACCCACCAACGATGCCGTAAGCGCATATCTTGACAACTACGGCTATCCGTCGGTGGAGGACATCCCTCAGAACGTATGCGACACCATCGCACGCACACACATCGTCAAGGACGGTGCTTTCTTCACTTACGACGAGCGTACGGGAAGCGGCGAGCTGCCCAAACTGAACATGGACGACCGCAACATCCTGCTCTCATGCAAGGCCGACGAGGAGAATGAGAATGCCACCGTATACTATGTCAACGGCTCGGCACGCATCATCGAGCGCGATGACTCCGTGACCAACGGTGTGGTGCACGTCATCGACAACATGCTGGTGTCAACCAGTGCGCTGCTGCCTGACGTAATCAAGAAGGACACGGCAACCACACTTTTCGCACAGGCACTGGCTCTGACAGGAGTGGAGCTGAAGATGCGTGACAGTGAGGACCACACCTACTTCATCGGCCGCGACTCGGTGGAGGACGGACTCCCTGAAATCTACTTCGGTGCCGACGGCGAGAAATGGAACAACGTGAAGTTTCCCGAGCGCCGCTATTTCAAGTATACGGCTTTTGTTGAGACTGACGAGGTGTTCCATAAGGAGAACATCTTTACTATGGACGACCTCATCGCGAAGGCCAAGGCGGTGTACGACAAGGCGTTCCCCGCCGATGCCGGACTGTACGATGATGACTACACCAATCCGCGCAACCCGCTCAACCGTTTCGTGGCTTACCACGTGGTGCCGATGCTGCTGACACACAGTCAGCTCGTTGTCACGGGAACCATCAAGGACTATTACTGCTTCCTCGACAAGGCAGATCCGGAGGATTATTATGAGACAATGTGCCCCGGCGCCATCATGCGTTGCAGCGGACCGAAGGACGGCAAAGTGTACATCAACCGCAAGCGCATGGAGACGCTGCAGGTGAGGGGCGTGAGGGTATACTCCCCGACAGAGGCGAGCCTGGAGCTCGGTCTGGCTCCTGGACTGGCCGCCAACGGCGTGTACCATTACATCGACCGCGTGCTTTTCTTCGATCAGGTGGCTCTGAACAACCGTCTGCGTATCGACGCCACGACGATGTTCCCCGACTTCCTCAATGCCAGCAGCGCACGTGTGTATACCGGAACGAAGATTATGACCATGTTCAAGCCGTCATTCATGACCAACGTGAAGAACGCCAATGAGGCAAGTCTTGTCGGTGTGCGCCAGAATGAGATATGGACAAACTCGTGGGAAGGCAACATGGTGGCCTTCTGCGGTGAGTTTGACCTTACCATCAAACTGCCGCCGGTGCCCAACCCCGGAACTTACGAGATTCGTGTGGGCTACAGCTCGCAGTCGACACGCGGTATCGTGCAGTGCTATCTCAACGATGTGGCCTGCGGCGTGCCTCTCGACCTGCGTGTGGGTCCCGACGGATGGAAGGAAGATACCGATGACGAGGAGGAGAACCGTGCCCTCGACAAGTCGCTCCACAACCGCGGCTATATGAAGGCTCCCGACTCACAGGGTGGCGGTGCCAACAACGGCGAGCCGTCGTTCCGCACTCTGGGATGGGTGATGCGCCGTGTGCTCGTCACTCAGGACATGGACCCCAACAAGGAGTACTGGCTGCGCTTCAGACAGCTGCTCAAGGGAAATTTCTCCATGTCGTTCGACTATATAGAGTTCTGTCCGAAGAGCATCTATGCAAGCCCGGAGGGTGAGGACCAGCATTAATGAACATTTCGATAAAGCCGTATACAATCAAGTTCGCTTGAATTGTCGGGGCGAAGAAATGTACAAGAATTTAAATAAAAACGGATAAATTATGAAAGCAATACATTATATATTATGCGCGGCCTTCTGCTCGGTGACGGCTTGCACCGACTGGGATGACCACTACGAAGGCAACATCACCGATGGCGGCAACATGACGCTTTGGGAGCAGATGCAGCAGCGCGAGGAACTGAGTGACTTCTGCGAGGTGCTGGAGCACACCAAACTGTTCCGCATGCACAAGAAGACAAAGGCCAGCTATGCCGAGATACTCAATTCGGGACAGTCGTTCACCGTGATGGCACCCGTGAACGGCGCATTCGACAAGCAGTCATTGATAGACATGACGGCTACAGACAGTGGCGACTCCATCGTGGAGCGGACCTTCGTGCTTAACCACATTGCCCGTTCGGCCAACTCCGCCACGTCCGGCGAGAAGAAGATTCTGATGATGAACGGCAAGCGGACCACCGTGGGCAGTGACGTTGTCAACGGCGTGAAGATAACCGAGAACAACCTGCACGCCAAGAACGGCATCCTGCACATCATGAGCGACAAGCTGCCTTACTACATGAATCTGTACGAGCAGATGACCGACCGAGAGGAGTTCAAGGCCATCGGCGATTTCATCCTGTCGTACAACCGTGACGAGTTCGATCAGGACAACAGTGTGCAGAACGGTACTGTCGACGGCGTGCCGGTGTACATCGATTCCGTAATAATAGAGCGCAACGACTTCCTCAACAATATCCTCGGGGCCCGGCTCACCAGCGAGGACTCCACCTACTGGATGGTGGTGCCCAGAGCCGAGGGATGGAAGAGGGCATACGACGAGGCATGCTCTTACTACAAGTATTCGGCTAAAGAGGAGAAGGGAGACTCGCTGCAGCGGCTCCATGCCACTTACGGCCTGCTCTTCGACGGCATTTACACCATGACCACGCAGCCGTCGCCCACCGACTCGCTGCGCTCTCTGAACTTCTCTCTGACAGAACCCGAATACAGCATCTACCGCAATCCCTTCGGAGAGGGCGGCATACTGAGCAAGGCCACACCCGTGACAAGCAGCAACGGCATACTCTACGAGACTGACGAGTGGCCTTTCACTCCTCTGCAGACCTATCACCGCAAGAGGGAGATAGAGGCTGAATACACCAGCTATATTGTAAGGACGGACAGATGTACGTACACGTCGCGCTCTCTTGATGCCGACAGTATCTCCAGCGGAGGTTATCTCGACATCGTGCCGAGCAGCAACACGGCCAACTGGAGCGTGACATTCCGTCTGCCCGGCACATTGGCTGCCCGTTATGACATCTGCGCCATCATACTGCCGCGCTCCATCACCGACCCCAATGCCGCGAGTTTCTCGTCGTGCCAGTTTAAGGCTGAGGTGGGCTACATCGATGCCAACGGCAATAGCAGAACCTACGACTGCGGCAACACCAAATTCCGCAACGACCCGATTCGTGTGGACACAGTGGTGGTGGCCGAGAACTTCGAGTTCCCTGTGTGCAACGTCTATGACATTACCAACAACAATGTAACGCTCACGCTGACCTGCCAGATGTCTGCCGCCGAGGGAAGAAAACTGACCCGCCCCATCTATATTGACTGCATCTATCTGCGGCCGAAGATGAAACAGTAGTTTTTTAATCTTAAAACAACATATAGTTATGAATCAATTCATTCAATATATAAGAAAAGCGATGTTGTTCTCACTCTGTGCCGGCTGCTGCATTACAGCTGCCGCCGCCGGACCCCAGGATGGGGATAACATCACCGTGAGCGGTGTCGTGACCGATGCCGCTACCGGAATGCCTATTGCCGGTGTGCGTGTGGAGGCATACGGAAACAACCGCTATTCGGCCCTTACAGATGACAAGGGACAGTATCAGCTGACCATGCCCGACTTCGTGACATCGGTGGCGATGTCGGTGGACGGCTACAACCTCCTGCAGAAGGCCATCGGCACAAATCCTGCAAATACCGACGCACAGCTTTACCCGTCATCGTTCCGCACGGACTATACCCGCACTACTGATGCTGCGCGCAAGGCCGCCACGGGTGACTTCACCAACACTGCCGACCTGAGCATCGACAACCTTATCAGCCAGCGTCTGGGCAGCGACGTGCGCTCCATCTCGCGTGGCGGCAATCTCGGAATGGGTAATGCCATGTACATGAACGGTCTCAACTCGTTCCAGGCAAATGCCCAGCCGCTCGTCGTGCTCGACGGTGTGGTGATGGACATGCAGTACGGCCGCAGCATGATTCACGAGGGTTACTACAACAACCTGCTGGCCAACATCAATGTGAATGACATAGAGAATGTCACGGTGATGAAGAACGGTACGGCCATTTACGGTGCCAAGGGTGCCAACGGCGTCATTCTCATCAATACGAAGCGCAACAAGAGCATGGCAACGCGTATCGACGTAAACATCAACGGTACGTATAAGATGCTGCCCAAGCTGCCGGACATGATGGGAGCCGAAGACTACCGTCTGCTGGCGTCGGAGATGCTTTACAACCAGACTACGGACATCTCGCGCCTGAACTTCCTTGTGAACGACCCCGACTACTATTATTACAAGCAGTACCACAACAACACCGACTGGACCAAGGAGGTTTATCATGACACTTTCGTGCAGAACTACGGCATCAACGTGCAGGGTGGTGACGATGTGGCCAACTACAACCTGTCGGTGGGCTACAGTCTTGGCAACAGTACGCTGCGCGGAAATGACTACAGCCGTTTCGACATGCGTCTGAACAGTGACATCAACGTGGTGCGCGGGCTGACCATCCGCTTCGATGCGGCTTACAGTGATGTGAACCGCAGTCTGCTCGATGACGGCACCCCCGACAATATAAGCACTTCGCTTGTTACCTCTACAGGACTGCTCGGACTCATCAAGGCTCCTTTCCTCTCTCCGTATGCCTACGACACCGACGGCAACCTGAGCGGATTCCTTTCTCAGGCCGATGACTATCTGGCAAAGGTGCCTAACCTCAACGAGGGCGGAAACCCGCGTGCCGGCACATCGCTCGCCAATCCTTCGAGCATTCTTGAGTATGGCGACGGCGAAAACCGCAACCATTTCGGAAACCGCCTTGTAATGCTCTCCATCACGCCGCGGTATGAGTTCAACAAGCACCTGTCGTTGAGCGAGCATTTCAACTTCACGCTGATAAACACCAACGAGAACTATTATCTGCCTATAAACGGTACTCCGAGTTTCAAGGTGCCGTCGGTTTCAGAAACCTCGTACTTCAACAACAAGCTCGGTTCGATGGCCGCACGCCAGATAAACATTCAGAGCGACACACGGGTCAACTGGCACAACTGCTACGGAGCGCATGACATAAGTGTCTTCGGCGGTATGCGTTACCTCAGCTACAACTACAAGCTGAACGCACAGCGTGGCTACAACTCGGGTAATGACAAGATTCCGGTAATGTCTACCGGTCTTACGATGAAGTCAACGGGCGGAGCCGATGACAAGAGCCGCGAGATAACATGGTACGGACAGGCTGACTACAGCTATGCCGGCAAGTATTATCTTATGGCCAACCTCTCGGCTCAGGCCTCATCGCGTTTCGGCAACGAGGCCGACGGCTTGAAGATGTTCAACACGGCGTGGGGCATTTTCCCCGGTGTGCAGGCATCGTGGGTTGTTTCCAACGAGAAATGGCTTGCCGATGTACGGGGTATCGACTATCTGAAACTGAATGTGGGCTTTGACGTCACCGGTAACGATGATCTCGACTTCACCGCGTCGCGTACTTATTTCATAGCGCAGCAGATGCTCAATGCGCAGGTTAGTGGAAAGGTGATAGGCAACATCGGTAACGACATGCTCAAGTGGGAAACTACGAAGCGTCTGACGGCCGGTCTTGAGGGTAACTTCTTCTCCAACCGTCTCAACCTGCGCTTCAACTACTTCAAGAGCTGGACATCCGACCTGCTCACACTTCAGCAGCTTTCATGGGTGAGCGGATTGCAGGAGAACTGGGGCAACGGCGGCAAACTGCAGAATGAGGGTTTTGACGTGCAGGCTGCAGTCAAGATACTGAACAGCAAGAACTTGCAGTGGGAAGGTGGTTTCTCCGTGGGACACTACAAGAACAAGGTAACGGCTCTTCCAGGCAACAAACCGATAGAGAACACTCTTTACGGCGGTACGGTGCTCACACAGGTGGGCAGTCCGATAGGTCTGTTCTACGGTTACCGCACCAATGGTGTGATTGCGAGTGAGGCCGACGCTACGGCCGAGGGTCTCTACCAGCTCACCGGCAACGGTTCGCGCGAATATTTTGAAGCCGGCGACATGCGTTTCGTAAGCACCGACGGCGACAAGTGCATCGACGACAATGACCGCGTGGTCATCGGCGACCCCAATCCCGATATCTACGGTAACATCTTTACCTCGCTGCAGTGGAAGAAATGGCGTCTCGACGCTACGTTCAACTACTCGCTCGGCAACGACATTTACAACTACCGCCGTTCGGTACTGGAGAGTGGAAGCATGTTCTACAACCAGACAACGGCCATGCTCAACAGATGGACTACCGAAGGACAGCAGACCGACATGCCGCGGGCAAGCTATCAGGACCCCAAAGGCAACTCGCGTTTCAGCGACCGCTGGATAGAGGACGGCTCGTATCTGAAGTTGAAGAACGTTACGCTGAGCTACACTCTGCCCATACAGTCCACTTATCTGCAGGGCATAACCGTATGGGCCGGAGCGGAAAATCTGTTCTCCATCACCCGTTATCTCGGTTCCGACCCCGACTGCATCACCGCAGGGTCGCAGTTGCTCCAGGGCATCGATACCGGTCTGTTGGGCAACAGCCGTTCAGTATCCTTGGGTGTGAAGATAAATCTCTAACCAAAGAATTTAAAATCAACGAAATATGAAATATCGTAATATCATTTTAGCCGCCACCGCCATGTTGTTCACAGTGTCGTGCGGTGACATGCTCGATACGGATTCGGAGATTGTCGAGTTTGAAGAGAACAACCATCTCAACTCGGCTTCAGACACCGTGTACAGCGTGCTTGGCATTATCAACAAGATACAGGTCATTGCCGAGCGCAACGCTCTCATAGGCGATGTGCACTCCGATCTCATCACCACCACCGACAAGACATCCACCGATCTGAAAAGCCTTTCTGACTTTACGGCCGGCACAGACAACCGTTACAATCAGGTGAGTGACTACTATGCGGTGATAAACAACTGCAACAACTATCTGGCCAAGGCCGACACCATGCTCACCTTGAAGGGTGTGAAGGTGTTCAAGCGTGAATATGTGGCAGTGAAAGTATACAGGGCATGGGCGTATCTTCAGGCCGCGCAGCTTTACGGCGAGTTGCCGCTGGTGACAAATCCCGTGTATACCGAGAGTCAGGCGCAGGCCGAGATGCAGAAGCCGTTCAGGAATATCATGCAAATATGTGAATTCTTCATCGACGATTTGAAGCCATACGTAGACGAGCGTGTACCGGTGCTTGGTGGAAATATCGACCCGAAGTACTTCATCCCCATCCGTGTAATGCTTGGTGACTTGTGCCTCTGGGCCAACCGTTATGAGGAAGCCGCCAGATATTACTATGATTACCTTACTCTGCGCGAAGATCCTAAACCAGTTGGAACTTTCCAGATAAAATGGGCTAACATCAAGGACTTCAGTCCGGAGGGCTATCCGTCTACATTTGATAATTATTCTGCAAATGTCAGCACTACCGGTGCCTCGGAGGTTATCACATGGATTCCGTTGGAGCAAAGTCCTTATTATGGAAATGTCAGCCAGACTTATTATCTGTATAATTCGGATGCTGTCCGCAATAACTATTATGTGCAGTTGTCGCCGTCAAAAGGCATGCGCGAATTGTTCCGGAAGCAGCATTATACACAGGTGTATACCGACAACAACAATAACCGTGACACGCTCAGCGGACCTGATGTCGACCAGATAAACTACCTGAATTATACACAGGGTGACTTGCGTTATGCTTCCAATATCGAGTATAAGGAGGGTATCAACCGCGATGAGTATTCACCGTATTCAACTACGACGCAGGAGATTGAGAAAATGGATCCCAGCTCGTTCATACTTTACCGTGTCGGTATGGTTTATCTGAGATTTGCCGAGGCACTCAACCGGTTGGGTTATACCCAGACGGCCATGGCCGTTCTGAAATACGGTCTCTACGACAAGAATATCAACGAGCGTATCGACGAGACCGAGCGTACGGCAGCCGCACGCTTCCTGGCATGGGATCCCGTGACGTTTACCCAATCCAACAGCATCGGTATACATGCCCGTGGTTGCGGATATGTTGAGTGCGACACCATCTCCTACATAATGCCGCAGCCGGCCACTGCCTTGGCCTCACGTCAGGACACCGTCAACTATCAGATACCGCTCGTCGAGGACATGATTATCGAAGAGATGGCACTGGAAGGTGCTTATGAGGGCAACCGTTTCTACGACCTTATGCGTGTTGCCATGCGCCGCGATGACAATTCTTATCTTGCCGACCGCGTGGCATGGCGTAACGGAACGGAAAACGGCACTCTGCGTGAGTTGCTGAAAAACCGCAACAACTGGTATCTGCCGTTGAAGTGACACCGCAGTAGTGATGTGGCTTTTGCCGCTTCACATCATGTGATGGAACATTAAAAATAAGTAAAGAGCCGCAGGACTTATATTCAATAGTCCTGCGGCTCTTTTTCATTGTATATGCCGTGGGTGTGTGATGGCGGAACATCAAATTTATCGTGACCGCAGCGTTTGTTTTTTCGCCGAAAATGTGTACCTTTGCAGCCGAATTGGCGTGCTGCACGCGTTGTGGCGCCCCGTTCGGATTCCGTCGATCGTATAATTTTTGATAGTTGTAAATCAAATCAGTTCGCGTGGATTCTGCGCAAAAAAAAAACGACATTTATAACTTTCTAAAATTATATATGACACGAATTTATCTTTCCGTGGCATTGCTTTTTGCGATGCTTTTTGGTGATGTCGGCATCAGGCCGTGCGCATCACAGACTGTACCATTGACGGTTGACAGCCTGTTCCGCCTTATTGACGAACGCAGCCGGACAATCAAGTTGAAGTCTTTATCCATCGACGACGCCGACGAGGGGGCGGGCGCGGCACGCAGCCGGCGGCTTCCGTCGATAGGCGCGTCGCTGTCGGTGGGATATCTCGGCAACGGTTATCTTACCGACCGCGACTTCAGTGACGGCATGAACGTAAGGAATCCGCACTCGAAGAACGACTTCGCCATAGAGGCCATGCAGGTGATATACAGCGGAGGCGCCGTCTCCGGCGGCATACGCATGGCCGAACTCAACGCCCGGATGGCCCGCCTCGACATGGAGCAGAGCCGCCAGCAGGTACGGTTTCTGTTTCTCGGGTGGCTCATCGACCTGCAATGCCTCGGCAACCGCAGCCGTGTGCTCGACGAGAACACCGCCCTGGCACGCAAGGTTCTTGCAGACATGCAGGCGAGGTATGACGAGGGTGTGGTGCTGAAGAGCGACATCACGCGCTACGAGTTGCAGGTGCAGGACCTGCTGTTGCAGCGCGACAAGGTGGAGGAGGCCCTGCGCACCACCAACTACCGTATGGCCAACGCGCTGGGTTTTCCCGCCGGCAGCACCACCTTCGTGCCGGAGCTCGGGCGGGATGACGCGCGGCAGGACATTGCCCCGGAGAGCCTGTGGCAGGAAAAGGCGCTCGCATCGAGCATGGCGATAAAGAAGGCGGAGCTGGGCATGGACATAAGCGAGACCAACCGCAGGCTCGTTGCTGCCGACAAACGCCCCAAACTGTCGCTCTTCGCCTATGGCGTGTTCAACTCGCCGATAGTCACCGAGGTGCCGGTTATAGACAAGAACTTCATGTACTGGGGCTTCGGGGCGAGCCTGAGCTTCAACATCTCGTCGCTGTACACCAACACCCACCGCGAGAGGCAGGCGCGCGTGGCCGTCATGGAGAGCCGCGAGGCATACGACCTGAGCCGCGAGAACGTGAGGAACGATGTCGAGGCGGCATACGAGGCATGGCAGACCGCCGCCGCGGAGCTGCGCACACAGGAGAAGAGTCTCGAACTGGCACGCCAGAACTACGACATTGTGAGCGACCGTTACACCAACGGCATGGCCCTGATAACCGATATGGTGGATGCCGCCAACGTGCGGCTTTCGGCGGAGCTCGGCCTGGAGAACGCCAGGACGATGCTGCTCTTCGCCGGATACAAGCTGAAATATGTGACAAATACACTATAATAATCAAAAACAGTTAAGGAAATGAAGGAGTTTTCTTAGGAGTTTCTTTTAGGAGTTAGAGGAGTTAAGTTGACGAAACAAACATAAAAAAACAAAAGTCATGAATAGAAAAACAAAAGTACGCATATACAACACCGCAGTTGTGGCCCTGCTGCTCTGCGGCATCATCTACGTCGTTTCAAAGTTTGTACACCTCGGCAGCGTCGAGTTCACCGACAACGCCTACGTACACCAGCACATAACGCCCATCGACTCGCGCGTGCAGGGATTCATCAAGGAGATACGCTTCGACGAATACACGCCCGTGCACAAGGGCGACACGCTCGTGATTATAGAGGACACGGAGTTCCGCCTGCGTGTGGCGCAGGCCGAGGCGGCGCTGACCACGGCCTGTGCCGGACAGCGCGCGTCGGCGACATCGGTAGAGACAGTGCAGAGCAACATAGGCGTGAACGACGCCGCCATAGCCGAGTGCAGGGTGCAGCTTGACAACGCGCGCCGCGAGGACGAGCGCTACGGGCGGTTGCTGGAGCGCCATTCGGTGACGCAGCAGCAGTATGACAACGTGCATACGGCCTACCTCGCCGCGCAGGCGCGATACGAACAGCTCACGCGCTCGCGCCGCTCGACATCGCTCGTGAAGAGCGAGCAGAGCCACCGTCTGGAACAGAACGACGCGGGGATACGCGTGGCCGAGGCCGCCCTCGACCTGGCCCGCCTCAACCTTTCCTACACGGTCATACTCGCACCGTGCGACGGTGTGCTGGGCCGCAAGGCCATCAACGTGGGGCAGCTCGTGCAGCCGGGGCAGACGCTTGTGGACATTGTGGACTCGGGCGACAAGTGGATTGTGGCCAACTACCGCGAGACGCAGATGGCCAACATACGCGAAGGGGCCGAGGTGGACATAACCATAGATGCCCTGCCCGGCAGCAAGCTGAAGGGAACGGTGCGCTCGATAGCCGACGCTACCGGCTCGGCGGTGTCGATGATTCCCACGGACAATGCTACTGGAAACTTCGTGAAGGTGGAACAGCGCATACCCGTACGCATCGTCATCAGCGACACTACAGGCGAGGCTTATCGCCGTATGAGTGCGGGCATGAGTGCAGAGTGTGAGGTGAAATACTGATCGGGCCATGGCAGAAAACAACAACTGGGGCGGAGCTTTCTCCATGCCCATGTTCAAGGATTGGGTGCCTGAGCGGCTGCGCCCGTGGCTGTACGTGTGGCTGGCGTTCACGTTCCAGCTGTCGGGCGGCGTGTATATCGGCAGCCTCAGCGACATGATGGGCTCCATGTCGCTCATGCGCGAGGACTTGCTGATGTGTCTCTACGCGAGTCTCTGCGGCCTGGCGATGACCTTTCCCATACTCTTCCGCACCAAGTTCCGTTTCACCAACCGCACGTTGCTGCTCTTCTCGGTGTCGGGACTCGCCCTGTGCAACGTGGCGGCGATGTACGTCACCAATCTGCCGCTGCTGTGGACGATATGCTTCGCGGCGGGATGCCTGAAGATACAGGGCACGTTTGAGTGCATGTCGAACATCCAGCTGTGGATGGCTCCGGGGCGCGACTTCCGCGTGTTCTTCCCCTTGCTCCACCTGTGGATAATGCTTGCCATATCCGTATCCGACCTTCTGGCCGCATGGTTCTGTCATGTGGGCACGTGGCGACTCGTGCCCCTGCTCATGACGGGCGTGATGCTGTTCAACGCACTTTGGCTTTTTGTCTGCACACGCCATTTCCGTTTCATGCGTCTGCCGTTTCTGGCGATAGACTGGCTGGGCGGTGTGCTGTGGTCTTTGGCCGTGATGCAGGTCGCATACATCTTCTGTTATGGCGAATTTTACAACTGGTGGGACAGCAGCGTGATACGTGCGCTCACCCTGTCCGCCCTTGTCACGCTTGCGCTGGCCGTGGGGCGGATGTTCCTGATACGTCATCCGTGGATAGAACCGCGCATGTGGCTCAACCGCAAGCTGCCGAGACTGTTCTTCATGGCACTGGTGGTCGAGGCGTTTATGGCAACGGAGCACGTGCTCGAGGAGGTTTTCTACGAGGGTGGTATGGAGTGGCACAAATATACGAAGACGGTGCTCAACTGGCCGACGATGGCCGGTGTGGTATGCGCCTGCATCTTTGCCCTGCTGTGGCTCAAGGTGTGGCAGCGCGGGCGCGTGCGTCTCATTGCCATCGGTCTGGCCGTGTTCATAGCCTACGTGCTCTGCTTCTATTTCACCGTGTCTACTGATATGAGCATGAGCCAGCTCTACCTGCCTGTCTTCCTCCGCGGCTTTGCCGCCACGCTGCTGGGCATAGTGCTGCTATACTCGATACAGTCGGTGATGAACTTCATGGTGTTCTTCCAGTCGCTGGCCATCTTCCAGTCGCTCCATCTGCTCGTCGGAGGCGTGGTGGGGGCGGCGTGCTATGCTTACGGCGTGCGCTATCTCGTGGCCGACAGCGTGGCCCGCTATGGTGCGTGGCTCGACAGTATGAGCATGCCGGCGCGTGCCGTTCCATATCATATCGGCGGACTGATGAGCCAGTTTCAGGTGGCGGCGGTAAAGCAGATATACGGCATTGTGGCCTACGCGGCCATCGCCCTGCTGATATCGGTGCTGCTTTACGACACTCCATTGCGCCGCGAGAGGCACCAGTGGATGCCGTCTTGGACGGCAGTGGGCAAGGTTCTGCGCAGGCGGCTACTCTTCAACAGATAACTTTACGTGTCCTTCCGGCTGTCGCGAAAGACAGCCGGAAGGACACGTACCTTATGAAGCGGTATCTTCTACATTGCAAAGTTTGGCTTTATTCACCTTAAATATATATACTGGATGTGTAAGAGCTTAAAGCATGTATTCTAATATATGGCGTCTTTTGTCATAAAAACGCACTTTAGTGCTGATTCTTTACAAAAAGAAAACAAATAGAAACAAATGAATAAATATTGAATAAATAAATGACTTACTTTTGATGTCCGAAATCAGAACTGTATTCAAGAGGTGCGATAACCCTATCTGTTGCCGTCTCAATATGGAAAGATTTCTTGATATAGAAGGGAAGGTTTATACGTTTTAATAGTTACTACCAAATGAATATGATCATGAGTACAGCTTCATTTCAGAGAGAACATGCGAAAGGTGCATGTATAAAACAGTACCGCAAAACGCAAAATTACCGTCGGTTCGTGAACAAGAACTGACGGCAACCAAATACTAATATTTTACGAACGATGGGAAACGCAGCTATAATAAGACGAAAATTGCTGATTGCATGCTTTTTGTTGACAGCAGTAGTCCGGTCATTTGCCGATTCCGGTGTACTGTTCAGTAAAGACGGATTCACTTATTCGCGACAGAAATATACGAGTTGTGATAATTGTCTCTCGGTGACAAGTTATCAGGCTGATTCACTCACCGATTACTCACAGCCGCTTCATGTTCCTTCAAAGGTCATACATGAAGGCAAGACTTATTGTGTAAAAGAAATTGGCCAAAATGCGTTTGCGGGAGTGACAGTTATCCAATCGGTTGTGATAGAGGAAGGAATAGAAGGAATCAGTAATAGGGCTTTTGAATGTTGCGTAAACTTAAAGTCTGTATATATACCGGCTTCGGTTGACGGTTTGGGAAGAGAACTCTTTGGCAGTTGCTATAGTCTGACATCCGTTGTGGTTGATTCAAACAACGAAACGTATGATTCTCGTGACAACTCGAACGCAATTATAGATACAGAAGAAGACGAACTGGTTGTTGCATGTTCCTCAACCACCATTCCGTCTTCTGTAAAGTCTATAGGCGAAAGTGCGTTTTATCATTGCAACACGATGGAGCACCTTGTCATACCGGAAGGTGTGGAGAAGATAGACAACGTTGCGTTTTATGGATGCAGCAGCCTTAAGTCTGTCAGCTTGCCTGAGTCTCTGAAAGAAATCGGCGGGAATGTATTTGATGGCTGTTGTTCTCTTACGTCGATATTTATACCCAAGAATGTCGCAAAGATATACGGCGGTAATCTTTTTGCCGGCTGTTATGCCCTTACATCAATACAGGTGGACAGCGCCAATCCTTATTACGATTCACGCTCCGGCTGCAATGGTATAGTAAGGAAGTCCGATTCGGCATTGTTGGCCGCTTGTGGCGCGACAACGATAAGTGACGACATACGTGTTTTGGAATCGTGTTGTTTTTACGGAACAATAGTTCATTCGGTCTATATCCCCAAGTCGGTGGAGAATGTTTCCGGTTCTGCATTTACCGGGTGTTGGGAAATAGACGAGATAACAGTTGCTCCAGACCATCCCAATGTCGTTTCTCCGAAGGGCTCCAATGCCATCTTGACCAAGGACGGCAAGACACTTCTTTTGGGATGCCGTACTACGGTCATTCCTGACGGAGTGGAAACAATAGGAGAATACGCATTTTGGGGCAGATACATCAAGCTTGTTCTCAGTCTGCCAGAGACTATAAAGAGAATAGAAGACTCTGCTTTCAGTAATTGCAATGGCATAAATGGAGTGATAATCCCCAAGTCAGTAGAGTCAATAGGGTTTGATGCTTTCTCTGATTGCAGGAATCTTCGTGAGGTGCAGATACTTTCTCCCATAAAGAAAATACCTTATAAAATGTTTTTTGGTTGTTATAATCTGTCTGTCATAAGCCTTCCTGAAGGTGTGGAAGAAATAGACGAATGGGCTTTCGATGGCTGCAAGAGCTTGAAGCATATAAGTTTGCCGAAGTCAGTAACCAAGATCGTGAAATCTTACTCATACGACATATGTCCGGCCTTCGAAAAGAAATGAAGCACATATTGACAGTCATCAATTATGCCACTACCATTGCATGATTGTGGCATTGAGCATTAATATATCATTCGAAATGTAGGATGTGAGTTATATAAATAATAGTAGGAGATGAGAAAAGTTAAACATGCGCTGCTGATGCTTGCTGTCTTATGGCCGTTTGCCATAGGCCGGGCATTTACGAATGAGACGTTTTGTGAAAACGGCTTTGAGTTCATGCTGTTGAGAGCTGGTGACACCAGTTCGCTTGTAGTGACAGGTTATCATCCGATGCCGTCCGTTGACTATTCGCAGCCGCTGCATATTCCTGCATCGGTCGTTCATGATGGCAAAACATACACTGTGGAGAGAATATGGAAAGATGCCTTGTCTGACCTCACCTGCCTACAATCTGTCATCGTTGATGACGGCATCCAGATGATAAACGACAATGCCTTTGCCCGTTGCATCAACCTGAAGTCTGTATATATCCCTGCTTCGGTTTTCAGTGTTGCTCCGGGTGCTTTCAGCAGTTGTTACAATCTGGAAACCCTTACGGTAGATCCCGGTAACGAGTATATCGATTCACGTGACAGTTCCAATGCCATCATAGATGTCGACAATGACGAACTGCTTGTTGCTTGTCAGTCAACGAGGATTCCGGCTTCCGTCAAGTCAATAGGTAATATGGCGTTCATCAACTGCACGACGATAGAGAAACTGATAATACCCGAAGGGGTTGAGTCGATAGGCTACGATGCTTTTGAAAATTGCAGCAGTCTTAAATCGGTCAGTTTGCCGGAGTCGTTGAAGGCGATAAGCCATAGTGCCTTTTCCGGCTGCAGCTCACTTACTGCGGTCCGTATTCCCAAGAATGTATCGGAGATAAGCAGTAACAATATCTTTTCGGGTTGCAACAGCCTTTCTTCGATAACAGTAGACGCGGACAATCCCTATTATTATTCACTTCCGGAATGTGCCTCTATCGTAAGAAGGGCAGACTCGATGCTGACAGCCACTTGCAGCAGAACAGTTATCGGTGACGATGTAAGAGCCATAGGCTGCAGCTCTTTTGATGGCACGACAATCCATTCGGTACAAATACCGCTGTCGGTGACCCATATCGGGAGCCAGACTTTTGACGGTTGTGATGAGATAGATGTCTTGACTGTAGACAGTGGCAATCCGCGATACATATCTCCTGTAGGCTCCAACGCCATCCTGACCAAAGACGGTAAAACGCTTGTTGTGGGGTGCCGTACCACCGTAATACCTGACGGAGTGGAAGAAATAGGCCCCCATGCCTTTAGCGGGAGACTGTCAAAATACGCACTTTATCTGCCGGATGGTTTGAAGGCCATAGGTTATGGGGCTTTCTGCAGATGTAATTCCTTGCGTGAAGTGATACTCCCTCCGTCCATCCGACATATCGGCGAGTATGCCTTCTCTGACTGTACATTTCTTTCTTCGGTATATATTCAGTCATCTGTTAAGACAATCGAAGGCCAGACATTCTCCGGTTGCCGTAACCTTTCTTCGGTTTGTCTTCCCGAAGGACTGCAGGTTATCGCATACTGCGCTTTTTCCGGATGCGCCAGTCTGACGAACATAAATATTCCGTCTTCAGTGACAAGAATAGAGTGGGGCGCTTTCAGAGGATGTAAGAACTTGAGGTATGTGAGTCTGCCACCGTCTGTAACGACAATCGGAAATGAAGCATTTGATAATTGTCCGGCCTTCGAAAAGAAATGAAGACATATATATTAATGTAAATAATTAAGTTGGTCAACAAAATTAAGCTATATGGTTTCTGAATTTAATAACGAACCTGTCACCAAAAGTACTCAACGTCTTGTTGGCAGTATGAAAGAGCGTGGTGTAAGTGAAGATACATTAAAACTGACTGTTTTAAGAAGAATAGTATTGTTGGCGGCAATCTTGCTGTTGACAGGCACTTTTGTTTCCGCTCGTGTCACATTTTCAGAGAAGGGCTTTTATTGTATGGTATTGCCTGATTCCGGTGCCGTGATGATAATGGAGTATAAATGCCGGTCGGCAGGTGCGGCAACAGACAGCGTCTTTCATATACCGTCAAAGATACTCCATGACGGCAAGACATTCAAAGTGGAGAGCATAGGTGAAAACGCGTTTGCAGGTCTTGCACATCTGCGCTCGGTCGTGATAGACGACGGTGTGGAGGTGATTAGTGACAGAGCCTTTAACTGTTGTGTCAATTTGCGGTCTGTGCATATTCCGGCCTCGTTGGTGATGGTGGGTTGTGGAGTGTTTGCAGGTTGTCACAGTCTGACGGAGATAATTGTAGACCCTCGTAACAAATATCTTGACTCGCGTGAAAACTCAAATGCCGTTATCGATTCTGAGGAAGACAAACTGTTGGCAGCCTGCTCGGCCACAACAATCCCTGGCACGGTAAAGTCAATCGGTGACTACGCATTTTCGTATTGCAGTGGAATAAATCAGATTGTCATTCCTGATGGGGTGGAGTCCATAGGCGTTTCCGCATTTCTCGGATGCGGTTCGTTACGCAGGATATCCCTTCCGCAGTCGCTGCGCGAAATAGGTTTCGAGGCTTTTGCGGGATGCCGTGCTTTGGAGTCGCTGTTTATACCGGCGAATGTCACAACAATACATGAGAACAATCTTTTTGGCTGGTGCGACAAGTTGGTTTCTGTTGTGGTGGATGATGCCAACACTATGTTCGACTCCCGTTCGGGTTGTAATGGCATCGTCAGAAAAGCCGATTCGTTACTCATTGCCGCCTGTCCTGGCACGACGTTAGTGGAAGGTATTGCCGGACTTGGCTACGAATGTTTTAGCAGACTGAAAATTCATAATGTCAGCCTGCCGAAATCTCTTGTCCGTATATCTTCCGGTGCTTTTATGGGTTGTAATGAGATTGATTCCATTTGTGTAGATCCGGCCAATCCGTATTTCACATCCCCTTCAGGCTCCAATGCCATTCTGACCAAGGATGGCAGAACCGTTGTGGTGGGATGCCGTAACACGGTTATTCCCGAAGATGTGGTCAGGATATCAGAGAATGCTTTTTCAGGAAGAGTGTCGGATTGGGTGTTCCGGTTGCCTGACGGTTTGCAGACAATAGAGTCTTATGCCTTTTCCGGTTGCGACGGCATTTATCAACTCATCATCCCCCGCTCGGTCACATCGATAGGTGATGGGGCTTTCAGCGGATGCCGCAACCTTGCCGTTGTGCAGATGCTCTGTCCGTTGCCGGTAATACGGCCTTACACGTTCGGCAACTGTCCCAATCTGTGTGTGTTGGGTTTACCCGATGGTGTGGGACAGATTTACAAGACGGCCTTTGCAAATTGCGGCAAGTTGCCGCCGCTTGCCTTACCGTCATCAGCCTCTATGGTGGGTGATTAGTATATTGATACGATATCGGGTGGCATATATTCCCTATCCATCACTCCAAATGTCGGATGAACCTAAATTCCCGAATTAACAAATCGCGAAAGAATATTACTTTAACATATGTTAAACGGAACCCATACCACGATTTCCGCACTACGACGCGAAATACGCGATTTTTCGCTGAAATGGGGAACGCTGACAGTCAGAGAGTTACGCGAATGTTAATTTGTTGAGATAGCAGAGAGGCCCTCCTTACACTCCGTTTAGGCCGTACTTGCATCACGGTTAGGCCGTAAACGCAACGCAACTACGGCCTAAACGGAGTGTAAGGAGGGCCTAAAGGCAAGCTCGGGGCACAAAAACGGTGTGACAACAAGACCAAAATGGCATTTCTGCCGCTCTATTTCGAGAAAAAAAGAAATGTTAAATTTTAGGAATTTTCATAACAAAACAGTCTTTGTGATTATCATAGAGGAAAACGGACATGCGGTTCTTCACAGCCATGCCCATGAATTATATCAAAAACAGATACACATCGTTATGTTTTTATACAAAACAAGAAATAATTTGCCAGCCACATCTATTTTTTGTAATTTTGCGGCCTAACGACATCATTTCCAATATGAACAAGAACAACAGAAAGGAGCATTTGTATGCTATAGCCTTTAAACTTTTCCTAACAAAACGTTACGACGCCGTAAGTATATCCGACATAGAAAAAGAATCGGGCATGACCCGTGGAGCAATTACCTATTACGGTAAAGACAAACGCGGATTGTTTTATGCCGTAATACATCATTACTTGATTGACTCCCAAAATCTGGATTTCAAATTGCATAAAAAAGAATTTGAAAGTCTCAGTGACTTCATAGATGAGTATGTGAAATGCAGTCAGGAAACTATAACCAGATTCCGCCAAATCGACTCATCGGTTGAGAACGGGAGCAGGGCTTACATGGCATTGATTCTGCAGATATGCGACTTTTTCCCGGATTTGCATGAGCAATATCTTGAAAACCGCAACAAAGAGCTGCTAAAATGGATAGAAATAATACAGATGGCAATTACCAACCAGGAAATAAGAGACAACATTGACGTCATAACCACTGCAAAAATGTTTATGAATGTTTTTTACGGACAGTCTTATCTGGATGCTTTAAGTGCAGGGTTAAATATTTCAGAATTGAGGTTGCAGTTTAAAAATATATACCGATTGATTAAAATTTAGCAAAAAAATTTTCGCAAACGGATTATTTGCCATACTTTTGTATAAAAAGATAATAATCGTAATGTAAAACTGCTTATGAACTCATCCGTTTCCGTAAATCGAGTTTCCTCGTTTTTGCCTGATGCCCCAATCAGGAGCATGGTTTCTATTTTATTGTTTCTGTATTTCCCATGCGTGGCTGTGGGACAAACATCCACTACCTTTATGGTATATGGCCATGTAGCGGACATGATTACAAAAGCCCCGATTGACAGTGCCTGGGTTGTCAGGATGGACATGGAACATAATGTAATTGACTCCGTACAAAGTATCAGAAAGGATATGGATGGGAGAGATGGCGGATTTATGTTTAGCGGACGCTATCCAAAAGGCAGTGAGTATATATTGAAGGTTTCGCATCCCGACTACCATACACTTACCCTCCCCATCAAATTAAAATACAAAGACCCTCTGCCCGTTATATATCTCAAAAAGGCTCCGCCCACTCAGGAGAAAGAGTTGGCGGAAGTGGTTGTCAAGGGAACAAAACTGAAGTTCTTCTATAAAGGAGACACCCTTGTCTATGACGCATCGGCGTTCAAACTGCCGGAGGGCTCCATGCTGGACGACCTGATACGGCAGTTACCGGGAGCTGAACTGCGCGAGAACGGTGAGATTTTTGTCAACGGCAGGAAGATTGACCAGTTGCTGTTACAGGGAAAGCACATGTTCGACAACAACAGGCAGCTCATCTTGGAGAACCTGCCCTACTTCACCGTGAAGCATCTCAAGGTGTTTGAAACGGAAGGCAGCGCTATCGACCCTTTGAACAGACAATATGTGATGGACGTAAACCTTAAAAAAGAATACATCAACAGTATAATATCAAATATCGAGGCCGGTGCGGGAACCGACCGACGCTTTATGGCACGTGCCTTTGCCTTAGGCATGACAGAACGCTCGATGGTCAACGCATACATAAACACCAACAACCTTAACGATATGGCAAAGCCCGGTGAAAGGGGAAACTGGAATCCGCAGAGCGCGGGTGACGGCATACCCGCCAACACTTTGGCCGGTATCAGATATAACGCGGACAGCAAGGACGAAAATATTCATGCCGATGGAACTGTTGACTTTTCCCACACAAGCAAAGATGTGGAGACAACAACCCTGCGTGAGAACTATCTGGCAGGGGGAAACACATTCGAGAATTCATTCCACACTGCGCACAGCCGCGACATATCCCTCCACACCCGCCATTCCTTCTCTGCAAGGAGAATGTCGGGATTAATAAGCAGCATATATTTAAATCCTTCATTCTCGTACAGGAAATTCGACCGCCATTCACGATATTCCTCAGCCTTGTTCAATGAGAATGTGACATCCACATTGGGCAAGGAATGGGTGGACAGCATCATATCACCACAGGCGGGAAGTATTCTTTTTTCCAAAAGCGTAAACCGCCTTATAACCGAAAACCAGCGTACGGGGCACTCTGTGAACACAGACATAGAGTTATCTCCACGGTTCGATTTCCTTGACAAAATCCGCACATATACATTTTTTAATTACAGCTACAACAAATCTGCGAGCAAGGATTTTGAGCATTACAATCTTGATTTCCCTTCACAAAAAGACAATGCCCCGGTATACAGAAACAATTTCATGGACAGGGGCGACGAGTCACACAGCCTGTCGGGACAGGTGCGCAAAACAATAAGAAAAGAAAACATAATATATGGACTTGACGTGATGCCCCGTTATGAATATGCGATAACATGGGGCAGAAGCCATGACAACAGGTACCTGCTGCACCAACTAACCGACTGGGAAGAGACCCCGGAACTCGGCATACTACCTTCTATGGCTGAGTTGCTTACGGTTCAGGATAAGGCAAACAGCTCATGGCAGAACATACACAACCAAAGGCACACTGTAGGAGCTGAGATTTACTTTTCCAACCACAAGGACAAGAATTTAAGTCTCTATATTTACCTTCCCGTCAACGGATATGTCAACAGGCTCGATTACAACCGTGTGACATTCTCCACCCGCGTTGACAGGCACTGGTGGTTCTTCGAGCCTGCATTAGACCTGAAGTATAAGGAGCATAGACGAAACTATGAATTGAGATACAACGGCAGAGCCTCCATTTATTCACTGGTGAACATGATTCCGCTGAGTGACACCAGTGACCCTCTGAATATCTTTACCGGCAATCCCGACCTGTCCGCAGGATACCACCACAGCCTCTCCCTAAATCTGCGCAGCGACCTGTCCGGCCAACGTGCATACAATGCAGGCATGTCGTATGCCGTCTTTACCAACAGCTTGGCCATGGGATACGTATATGACAGGGCGACAGGTGTCAAGAACATCACTCCACAGAATGTGGACGGCAACTGGAATATTGACATCCACGGAGGCTACAACTGCCCATTGGACAAGGCCCACCGCCTGACATTAGGCTCTTCCGCATCTGCAGCATACTTCAAC
>NZ_URNN01000021.1 GCF_900549175.1 uncultured Prevotella sp.
AAAATTAATAATTAAGAATTAAAAATTAGGAATTGAAAGTTGAGAATTGATAATTATGATTACCCATTGTTGATGGTGGATGGATATTCATTCACAAGTAAATCATCAATACAGGCTTATCCATAAAATAAAGCAAATCATAATTATCAATTCTCAACTTTTAATTTTTAATTTTTAATTCTCATGTCATGATACAAACAGAAATGTATGTGTGACCTATTGAAAAGCGGTAGTGGCAGAGATTTTATAACTTTGCCACATTATGACAAAGAAGGTTTTATTATTCATAGTGTTTATTTTCGGCATGTCTTCAGTACGTGCCGAAGACGGTAGCCTGCTGTGGCTGCGTTGGGCTGCGTCAGGCAAGGTGAAGACGGAATTTAAGGGCGGCAAACCTGACGCGTCGGATAAGGCGGTGGTGGCTGTGGCCCGCAAGGAGCTGGCAGCCGGATACCGCGGCAGGTCGGCTACTTTACGCATAGACAAGACCATGCCCGATGATGACGGATTTGCCATTGCCGAACACGGTGGCCGGCTTGTTGTCACCGCCCGCCGGACTGCCGGACTGGTCTATGGGGTATACGAGGTTCTGCGCCGTCAGACATTGGGTATGCCGCTGAACGTAGAGAGCCATCCACGTTTCTCCATCCGTATGCTCAATCATTGGGACAATCTCGACGGGAGCATCGAGCGCGGATATGCCGGAAAGAGTGTATGGAAGTGGGAACAGATGGTCAACACCGCCACCACCGACCGCCGCCGGCTTCCTGCCTCTCAGGCTGCGCTGATGGACCGCATCGTGCAGTATGCGCGTGCCAATGCGTCGGTGGGCATCAACGCCACCGTGCTGAACAATGTCAACGCATCGCCGCAGATGCTTGCACCGGAATATATAGATAAGGTGAAATGGATGGCAGACGTGTTGCGTCCGTACAACATCCGTGTATATCTGTCGGTGAACTTTGCCACACCTATGAAACTTGGCGGTTTGCCGACGGCCGATCCGCTCAACCCGCAGGTGGGTGAGTGGTGGAAAAAGAAAGTGGCTGAGATATACCGGCTGATACCCGATTTTGGCGGTTTTCTTGTCAAGGCCAATTCCGAGGGTCAGCCCGGACCGGGCGATTACGGCCGTTCCCATGCCGACGGTGCCAACATGCTGGCAGGTGCATTGGAGCCTTTCGGGGGCACGGTGATATGGCGCTCGTTCGTGTATGGTGCCAATCACAAGGGCGAGGACAGGGTGAAGCAGGCTGTTAGCGAGTTTGAGCCTTGCGACGGCAAGTTTGCTGCCAACGTAATACTCCAGTCAAAGAACGGCCCGCTCGATTTTCAGCCCCGTGAACCTTACGCCCCCATCTTCGACCGCATGCAGCGCACTCCGCAGATGGCCGAACTGCAGATTACGCAGGAGTATCTCGGACATTCGTTCCATCTCGTATATCTGGCTCCCATGTGGAAAGAATTTCTTTCGTTCGTTTCTCCCGACCGTCTCAGGGGTATTGCCGGCGTGACCAACATAGGTGACGATGCCAACTGGTGCGGCCATCATTTCGCACAGTCCAACTGGTATGCTTTCGGACGCTTGGCTTGGAATCCGGACCTTACATCGGAAGAGATTGCCCGCGAATGGCTGCGGCTTACGTTTTCTCAGGATAATGCTTTTGTAGATGCCATGACGGCTGTAATGACAGGCAGCCGTGAGGCGTGCGTGAACTATATGATGCCCCTCGGCCTGCACCATATATTCAAGTTCGACCATCATTACGGTCCGGAACCTGACGGGTTCAAGGCTGATTATCCCTTGGAGTGGTGCCCGGTTTATTATCATCGGGCCGACTCTCTCGGTGTGGGTTTCGACCGCACTGCAGCCACCGGAACGGGTGCCACCCGGCAATATCGTGAACCTTATGCCTCGCAGTATGAAGACATCGGCACGTGTCCGGAGGAGTATCTGCTGTGGTTCCACCACGTAGCGTGGAACCATCGCATGAAGAGCGGGCTGACCTTGTGGCAGGAACTGTGCCTGCACTACCAGCGTGGTGTGGACGAGGTTGACCGCAC
Organism: uncultured Prevotella sp.; assembly: GCF_900549175.1. GTDB lineage: Bacteria > Bacteroidota > Bacteroidia > Bacteroidales > Bacteroidaceae > Prevotella. The sequence goes on from NZ_URNN01000021.1 coordinate 2,065, forward strand.
GGTGATGACATGGAAACGCATGCGCCCGTATGTCGATGAAAGACGGTGGTGTGAAGTAGCCGACCGTCTGGAGCATCAGGCAGAAAACGCCCGTGAGTGGCGGGATGTGTGTCTCGGTTATTTCGAGAGTTTTGCCAAAAGCAACAAATAGAAAACCGGTTACAGTCTATAAAAAGTAATGTATAACAAAAACAAAAATACAAGAATGAGTAAAAGCATGAAAGGCAAACTGCCTGCCTTACTTTTCGGCGGTTTGCTTTTGTCCTCACTGTACGGAACACCCTTGCAGGCCAAAGTGGTGCTGCCGAGCCTGTTCCGTTCGGGCATGGTGATGCAGCGCGGTAAGCCTGTCCCTGTATGGGGAACGGCAGACAAGGGCGAGACAGTGACCGTCGTGTTCAAGAAGAAAAAGTATGAGACCGTGGCCGGCGACGACGGAAGGTGGCGTGTGGAGCTGCCTGCGCAGAAAGCGGGAGGTCCGTATACCGTCGAGGTGGGCGGCACAGTGCTCTCCGACGTGCTTTTCGGTGATGTATGGCTCTGTTCCGGCCAGTCGAACATGGATGTTGACATAGAGCGTGTCTATCCGCGTTATGAGGCGGAGGTGGATGCTTACAGTAATGACGATATCCGTCTGTTCCGTGTGCAGACCATGACCAACGTGCATGGACACAGTGATGACGTTAAGGCTACTGAATGGCGCAAGCTGGACAAGAAGAACGCATGGAAATTCTCGGCAGTGGGATATTTTCTGGCCAGGCGCATGTACGAAAAGACAGGTGTGCCGCAGGGCATCATCTGCAACAGTCTCGGTGGCACGCCGATAGAGGCGTGGATAGAGGCCGACTCGCTGAAGAACGGTTTCATGCACCATTATCTGCGTACCGAACTGTGCAACGATGACGAGATGTTGAAGGCGTATGCCACGGCCAACCAACGGGCCGGCGACAGATGGAACCGTCTGCTTGACGAGAGCGACCCGGGGCTTAAAGGCGGGTGGAACACTCTGTCTTATGATGACAGCCGGTGGCCGGAGGTGAACCAGTATGCCTTGCTGCTGCCCAATGCAGCCGGCGTGCGCAACTATGTGGGTTCGCTATGGTTGCGTCAGCACATTCACGTGGATGCGGCACACGCGGGGAAACCGGCGCGTCTGTTGCTCGGCACATTGTATGATATGGACTATACTTTTGTAAACGGACGTGAGGTGGGCCGCACTTACTATCAGTATCCGCCGCGCCGTTATCAGATACCCGAGGGACTCTTGCGCGAGGGTGACAACGTCATTACGGTGCGTTTTGTCAATAAGAGCGGTGTCCCGCACTTTATAAAGGAGAAACCTTACGAGATTATTTTTGCTCCGGGTGACACGGTGAAGCTCGGCGACAGGTGGCATGTGAGTGAGGGTGTGAAGATGCCGTCACCGCTCGGCGGCGGCACAAATGTGCAGAATCTGCCTTCGGTGCTTTACAATGCCATGCTCTATCCTCTGGCTCCCTATCCTCTGTCGGGTGTGGTGTGGTATCAGGGTGAGTCAAACACCGGAAATCCGGCCGAATATGCTCCGCTGTTGAGGAAGCTGACGGCCAACTGGCGTCAGGTGTTCGGTCAGCCGCAACTGCCTTTCGCGATAGTGCAGCTGGCCAATTTCATGCGTCCCTCAGACGGTCCGCAGGACAGTCAGTGGGCACGCTTGCGCGATGCCCAGCGTGAGGTGGCCTGTGAAGACGAACGGGCTGATTTGGTGGTGGCCATCGATTTGGGCGAGGCCAACGACATCCATCCGTTGCAGAAGAAAGATGTGGCCGAGCGTGCGGGAATGGTTTTCGACCGTCTTGTCTACGGTAAGAAGGTGACTCTGAGTCCGAAGACGGTGAAGACCGGTGTCAGCGCCGACGGGCGTGTAACCGTCACTTTCGACCAGCCGCTTGCCGGCGGACCTGTATATGAGTTTGAACTTGCCGGGGCCGACGGACGTTTCGTCAATGCCGATGCCGATGCCAACGGCAACATGGTAGTGGTGAGGTGCAGCGGTGTCACCAATCCCGTGCAGGTGCGCTATGCCTGGAAGGATAATCCGGCAAAAGCCAACTGTTATGGCCGTAACGGACTGCCTGCAACGCCGTTTTCTGTGTATATAAACAAATAAACAAACCTGTGAGACAAAACAAAAAGCGACAAAAACAGAGAAATGGTATCTTTGCCGCAGAAAATTTTCAAACAACTTATATTAATGTAAAACCTAAAATTATCGGATTATGAAGAAAAACTTCTTATTGACGATGGGTCTGCTTTTCGGAAGCGCTGCGCTTGCACAGGCACAAAGTGTACTGTTGAGCGAGGGCTTTGAGAGCGAAATGACCAAACAGCCTACGGAGTTGGGTTATTATGAGTTCATCAACACCCAGGAGGGCGATGAGCGAAACCTGACCGACGAAAAGGCATGGAGTGGAGACAAATCGTTGCATTTCTACAACGATGCTGCTTTCGAGTGCAAGAATGAGACATGGCAGCGTGCTATCAAGTTCCGTAATCTCCCGTTGAAGGAAAACACACCTTATCGTGTGTCGTTCTATCTCACTGGTACCAACCAGTACACCCTTGACGGCGCGACATTTGAGAAGACAAAGGCTCGTGTGGCCCTGATGCAGGGTGAGGAGAATGCCGACCTGCCCCTGCTTACGGCCGACAGTACGCAGATGACCTATGACTTGTCTTACTTCCAGGAGGATGACAAGGGTTTCCGCAAGTACACCATGATGTTCTTCTATGCCAACCAGGCCATCCAGCAGGAGTATTATAAGAATCATCCGGGAAATGCCGCTGACGAATTGGCTCAGAAATTCTTCCTCACGCTCAATGTGTTCAATCCCGGAGACTTCTGGATTGACGATGTGAAGATTGAAGAAGGTGTGGAGATTGAAGGTATCAGCTTCAACTGCGACGTGCTGAAGGTAAACTTCGGTTATAAGGTTAACGTGGCTTCGCTCGTACCCGAGGGTAAGGAGCGTCTGCTGTTGCCGTCTGATTGTGTGACCGTAGGTCTGAACGACGGAAAACAGTATGGCATACTCAGTGTCGAGGCATGGAAAGACGGCAGCCTCTACATCTTCCTTGACGGAGACTATCCCGAAGAGACCGATGCCGACAAGCTGGTTGTAACGTTCAAGAACCCGACCGACGAGGCTTGCCGCATCAAGTATACAGACGCGCTGCGTCCTTATTCTTTCGATGAAGACACATCTGTGAAGGACTTCACAGAGAATGGTGCAACATACGACAGCGATATCTCTGAGGTTTATTCTTATGCCTTCAAGATACCTACTCTTGTAAGTGCTGTTCCCGAAGACGGTTCTTTCGACCTGCCGCTTAACACAGGCGAGTTCACATTTACTTTCGACAAGAATGTGAATACAGAGAAGGTTACAGCGGTACTTGCCGATGCCAACGGTAAGGAGGAGGCTCTTACGGTAGCTACCACCGGTATGGCAGAGGTGGTTAAGTTCACACGCAGCGGTGATTTGGTGGCCGGCGAGTACAAGCTTACCATCAGTAATGTAGAGCCGGAGGTTGAGCCTTACGACGAACCGGGTGAATATTCCATAACGCTGAACTTCGGCATGGGCTCTTCCGACCCCAACGATGTCGTTAAAGTGCTTTATACCGACAGCTTCTCCGTGGTTGGTCCTAACAAGGTGCCCGAAGGATGGACGATAATGGCTCAGGGCAATGCTGTCGCTCCCGGTGAATACTATTCTGGTCCGCGTGTGTTCGACGGATTCTCGGGTGACTTCACTCATGCCATGTACTACCGTATGGGTTATGCCGAATATGGTGGTGTAGAGGGCGACGATGTACACACTCTGACACTTGCAGCCGGCAAGAAATATCAGATAAGTTTCAATGCCGTGTCTTGGAAAGGCTCTCATTACGGACGTTTCGAATTGCTTGATGCTGCCGGAACCGCTGCTGCAACATACAATTTCCAAAATGTGACCAACCCCAATGGTGAAGGTGGAAAGGGTAATGTGACAGTTGGTGGACAGTCATTTACTTTCACAGCTCCTGCCGACGGCAATTACAAACTGCGTTGGACAACACTGAAGGGTGAAGGTGGCGAAATGGATACTGATGGATGGACAGAGGTATTGCTGGGCAATGTCAAGTTGCAGTATATCCCCAACACTGCCGGTGCAGCCTACAAGCAGGCTCTTGCAGAAGCTCTCGAGGCAGCAAAGAGTGCTTTGACAAACAACTCCGGCTCTCGTTTCGCCGGCACAGCTTATGATGCTCTTGATGCAACAATCAAGAAGTACGAGGGACAGGCATACACAGCTCCGTCGGCATACAATGCAGCCGTGGCCGAACTGAACGCCGCTACGCTTGCCATGAACAACCACCGTTCGCTCTGCGACACTTACGACCCGATGCCTGCATTGGCTTGGGAGCAGGTGAAGAAGTTTGCTGACAGCAAGTTCAACACTACCGACTATTACAAGGCTTTGGAGACAACGACGAACAAGTATGTTCTAGAGACTGCGATAGACGAAATCGATCTCATCACCGAAACTGTATCCAAGATAGACACTCTGATGACTGACGCCGAGCTTGAGGCAGCTATTGCCGAGCTTGACAAGAACACTGCCATTGTTAAGAACATGTGTACCACTTTGGCTGTTGAGGCCAACGGTATGCACAAGCGTTCTGAAGTGGGTACAACCGGTGTTGCCGCTCTGACAGCACGTCTTGTTAAGGGTGCCGACGCTCTGACACGTCTCAACACCTTGACAGGAAAAGAGGAATACACGGAGTACATTGAAAAGGCAAACAACGCACTGACCGATGATGACGCACTGGCTGAGGAGTTGAAGTATCTTGTATGGCATAAGATCAACACGACACTTGCTGATCCCGAGAACACTCTCTTTATGGACAGAGTGGATGAGGTTACTTTGGATACATATAAAGACTCTATCGATATGACCGTGTTCGTAAAGAACCCGAACTTCTATATCACAACTCCTACAGCCCAAGACGTTACCAACGAAACGGCTCACGGTTGGAATGTGAAGTATGTTGACGGTTGGAGCGGTGGCTTCGCATGGTCTACAGGTTGGAGCTGGCTCGTAAACGAGAAGTGCCCCGTGGCTGACGGTATGCTGACCAACTACAACTGTTCTTTCACAGCAACACAGGAGGTTACCGGTCTGCCTAACGGTATTTACAGCATCAAGTTCGCTTACGGTGAGCGTGAGAACTATAAGCCCGGCGAGCAGACAGACACTATCAGCTATGCCTATATCAAGGTGGGTGAGGATTCCATTGCAGCAACGACACAGCATATCGGTCAGACATTCCCGTATTGCGAATCAGCTTCGCAGACTGTGTTCTTCGGCAATGTGAAGATTACCGACGGCAAGGTTCTGCTCGGTGTATATGGTGACACACAGACTCACATGTTCCTGAACGAGGTTGTAATAACGATGGTTAACGAGGATTCTGATTTCAACTATGCTAACGGCATTAAGGACATAGAGAACCAGACAGATGCACAGCCTGTGAAGACTGAGTACTTCGACCTCAACGGACGTAAGAGAGCTGACGCTCTGAACGGTCTCACCATCATGAAGCAGACGTTCGGTGACGGTACCGTAAAGGTTAAGAAGGTTTTGAAATAAAGCAATGAGAAAGTTCTGATATTCGGACGTTTCATTTTTGATGATAGGCGGAGGTTATGTCGTTTGAGGCATGGCCTCCGCTTTTTAGTTGCCAAATTGTCATTTGATACATATTTGAAAGTTTAGGAAACCTTGTGAAAAGCAGTGTATATGGGCGTTTTATTTAAAATGATTAACTTTGCTGTCGTAAACCAGAAACAATTTATAACAGATGACGATTATGTTAGAAAGAAGATTTATCTCTATTGTGCTTGTGTTAGCCGCAGGTCTGATACAGGCTTTTGCGGGTGCCGCCAAGCATGAAGGTCCGGCCTTGCGCCGCCCCATATCACCGTCAAGTCCGGCATGGATAATACATATCGATGTGTGGAACTCTGCCGACCCGCAAAAGATAATAGATCTGGTGCCAGAGGACATCAGGCCTTACGTTATATTCAACATCTCAACATCGGCCACCGATGCCACTTCGCATGACGGTCCGGCCGTTTATGACTCGTGGATGAAAGTGTGCGCGCAGAACCGTGTGTGGACAATGATACAGTGCTCCAGTGGGGCACACAACCGTATGCCCGACAATGATGTGGCGGCCTACAGGAAATATTTTGAGGAGTATCCCAATTTTCTCGGCTATAATTTTGCCGAGCAGTTTTGGGATTTCGGTGCCGAGAAAGATGACGGCAGCGGCGAAAAGTGGCCCACATTTCCGGAGCGTCTGCAACTGTTTGCCGACCTTATGCCTATATGCCACGAGTTTGGCGGTTATCTTACGGTGAGCTTCACCCAGGCTTATTATTCGGCCGACATGATGCCCATCGCTTTCATGAAGCGTAACGAGCAGATGAGGAAATTTCTTACGGCAGACCCCGAACATTTTATATGTTGCGAGAAGTATACGATGAAGAACGGCTTTTTTGACATTGAGAGTAATTGTCTCGGTGCCTATCTCGGAGGCTATGCCGGGCAGTATGGCATACGTTTTGACGCCTGCGGATGGGTGGATGGTGACAACGGGTCGCACTTTGTGAAGGCTGCGGGGGCCATACCCATCATGGAGCATGTGATGCTGACGGGACAGACGGTGATTGACGGCCCGGAGACGATACCGGTGGAGGTGTCGCACGAATTGCCGGCCTTGGTCAGTAGCGGAGGGTATACTGCTCGTCAGTGGGGGTGGTTCCCTCATTTTGTCAATATCAATATAGACGGATTCAGGAAGATTCTTGACGGTACGGTACGTATAATGACACGCCGCGAGGTGATAGACCGCACCAAGATATGCGTGCTCAACAACATTCCCGTAACAACAACTGACGATCCGGCCCATAATCCTTATCTTACTCCCGAAAGACTTTTTGACGGACTTTACCGTCAGGATTGCGACCAGGGTGGAAAGAAATGGCGCAACCATTGGCTTGAAAACCAGTGGTGGCTGAAGAAGACAGGCCGTTATCCCGCCATACCTCAGGTGTATACGCTCATAGACGATGATGCCCGTACGATGAAAATCGTTCATAAGTCGAAATACAACGAGCGTTGGGGTAATGTGGACATGAAAGTGAAGGAACTCAACGAACTGTTTCCGGAAGAATACACCGGTGACATATATGCCGGACGTCATGAGAACGGTTGGGTGACGTACAATCCTTATCAATATGACGAGACTGTGGGAGATGCCGTAACGGAGGACGGACAGACATGGCGGCCCCGTTCTTATGCGCCCACCGTGCGCCGTGCCAGTGGTGTGATACCGTTCAAGTACAACACCTGCGACAGCATTGCCTTAAGCTATGCCCCTTACGGGATGGGTGTCATGCGCGAATACGCCGACAACATAACCCTTTATCTCACCAACTACCGCAATGACAAGGTAAACGAATATACTTACACCGAACATGAGAATGTGGCTGACACCATACGTGTATATGGTGCGGTGGCGGAGCCAGTGGTAGAGTGGAAGGACCGTGGCGAGCATCGCAAGAGTACCGTGAAGACAACGTGGGAGAATGGCGTTCTGACAGTTGAGGTGCTTCACAACGGGCCGCTTGACTTGACCATACGCTGTGCCGGAACTGCAACGGGCCGCCTGACAGACTATACGCCTGCCGTCATAGAGAAGCCGGAACAGCCGGAAGCATATACGGGGCAGTTGCAGTATGAGGCGGAACATTTTGCATATAAGGATATCGCCACATGCCACAACAATGGGTATTGGACAGGACAGCGCGGTTATTGCGGATTGGGGTTTGTCAATTTCGGTACAAAGTCTACTGCTGCCATAACCTATTCCGCCAAGATTGAGACTGCCGGCAAATACCGCGTGACGTTGCGTTATAAGTCGACGTCGCCCAATAAGAACATACTTTATGTGAAGGTTGGCGCCAAACGAATGTCACTCACTCTTGACAAGGAGACGGAGGACTGGACAGAATCGTCGTTGGATATGGATGTTAAAGCCGGTACGGTGCCTATTCTTATCCAGCGCAGCACGAGTTCGTCGCTTGACGAATTGTTGATAGATTGTGTGAAACTGGATTTAATAGAGGTCAATTCCATAGAAAATATTGCTGCCGACGGGATTGCTCCCCGAGTTGTCAAGACAGAGTATTATGACATCGCCGGCCATAGGTTGGAGCGTCCGGGCACAGGGTTGACCATCGTCAGAAAGCATTATGCTGACGGAACGGTGAGAACAGACAAGACAATAATGTAATATTTTTAATATCAGTATACTATAATGAAAAGGTATTTTCTATCAGCGTTGCTCATGCTGTGGTGTGTGTGCACGCAGGCAACCACGGTGACCAATCCCATGCTGTGGGCCGATGTGCCCGATCCTGATGTGATTCGTGTGGGCAATTATTATTATATGGTGAGTACGACTATGCACCTGATGCCTGGCGCTCCGGTAATGCGCTCAGCCGATTTGGCCCATTGGGAGACGGTAAGCTATCTGTTCGACCGGCTGACCGACTCGCCCAAGTATGACATGAACGAAGGTACGGTGTATGGCCGCGGGCAGTGGGCCACTTCCCTGAAATATCATGACGGCATGTTTTATGCCTTGTTCGCTCCCAATGACAATCCCGGCGGCGACACATATATATACAAGACGGCCGACCCGACGGGGAAGTGGACGTTGCACTCGCGGATGAAACATTTCCATGACGCATCGCTCTTTTTCGATGATGACGGGCGGGTGTATGTGTTCAGTGGCACGGGACGTTTGCAGGAATTGAACAGAGAACTTACCGGACTGCAGCCGGGCGGCGTGGACATGACCGTGGTGCGTAATGATGAAGAAGACAACGGACTGCTTGAGGGCAGCCGCGTTGTCAAGCACAACGGAAAATACTATCTGCTGATGATTTCGTGGCCGCGTGGGGGCAAGCGCAGACAGTTGTGTTACCGTGCCGACAAGATAACCGGTCCTTATGAGAAGAAAAAGATATTGGAGGACAATTTTGCCGGATTCCCTTATGTTGGGCAGGGAACCATTGTAGACGGGGCCGACGGCAAGTGGTATGGTGTAATTTTCCAGGATCGCGGGGCTGTGGGGCGTGTGCTCACGCTGATGCCTTGCCGATGGGAAGACGGTTGGCCAATGTTGGGCAATGCCGAAGGAAAGATACCGTTGGTGATGCCGGCGGCGGCCACGTCTGTATCAGTGCCGGCCTCGCAGACAGCATCTTTGGTTTTCAGCGACCGGTTTGATTCTGACAAGTTGGGAATGCACTGGCAGTGGAATCACAATCCGGTGGACGCGGCATGGTCGCTGACGGAGCGTCACGGATTTCTGAGATTAAAGACGAGTAGGGTGGCGGGCAACATTTATGCTGCCCCCAACACCATAAGCCAGCGTATGGAGGGACCGCGGTGTACGGCAACCGTTACGATGGATATAAAAAACATGAAAGACGGCGACCGTGCCGGTTTTGCCGCCTTCAACGGCCATTCGGGGGTGCTCACCATAGGGCGTGACGGCAAGAAGACTTGGATTGCGATGTCAACGGCTGTGGTTGACCTTGACAACAATACAAAAGCCATCACCGGTGTGACAGAGAAGGAGCTGCAGCGTACGGACAACATAAAATCAGGGACGGTGTGGTTGCGCATCGACGCCGATTTCAATTTGCATAAAGATATTGCCACTTTCCATTACAGTACCGACGGCAAGCGTTGGAAGGAGATAGGACAGCCGTTCAAGATGCAGTTCGACTATCGCCGGTTGTTCATGGGTACACGTTATGCCATATTCAACTATGCCACAAAAAAGGCCGGAGGATATGTTGATGTTGATGATTTTACATACCATTGCGATGACAAGGACAATGGAGTGAAATAGAAAAAATGTAGTTTTGCTTTTAATGTGATTATGAGGAAAAGAATGTTTTTCGTCCATCTGGCATTGCTTGCGTGTTCTGCCGGTGTATCCCAGTCGCGTCTCTATCCCCGGCTTTTCGATTTGACGGACGTGGAATTGACTGACGGTGCTTTCAAAAGAGCCATGATGCTCAACGATTCGGTATTGCTTGCATATGATGCCGGACGGCTGATGCAGCCGTTTGAGCATCAGGCGGGCATAGAAGAGAGTGGGACTGCGTTTCGCAACTGGACAGGGTTGGACGGTCATGTGGGCGGCCACTATATTACGGCTTTGGCTGTCAGTTATGCTTCATGCCGGGACGAGGCCGTAAAGCGGCAGTTGGGTGAACGGCTCGATTGGTGTCTCGGTCGGTTGAAGGCGGTGCAGGACAAGTGGAATGTTGATGCAGACAATCGTATGCACGGATATATAGGCGGTGTGCCCGGATCGCGAGAGTTTTTCACACGTTATGCTTCGGGTGAGGTTGATGTGGTCTGGAAATGGTGGGTGCCGTTTTACAATGTGCATAAGATCTTTGCCGGCTTGCGTGATGCGTGGCTCTATGCGGGGCGCGAAGATGCCCGCGAGATGTTCATCGGTCTGTGTGACTGGGGTGTCAATATCATCGGCGGTTTGACGGACGAACAGATAGAGGCGTCGCTCAATCAGGAATATGGCGGCATGAACGAGGTTTTTGCCGATGCCTATCAGATGACGGGTGACATGAAATATCTTGAAGCGGCACGTAAGTTCTCGCACAAATGGCTGCTCAACGGTATGGCCGCCCATAATGCTTCAACACTCGACAACAGGCATGCCAACACGCAGGTGCCCAAGGTGGTGGGTTTTGAACGTGTTTACCAGCAGGACCACGCATCGGAATACGGTGAGGCCGCCCGTTTCTTCTGGAGTGATGTTGTGGGGGAACGAACCATTGCCGTTGGCGGTAACTCTATCAACGAATGGTTTCCGACCAAGAAGAAATATGCTGACTTCATCACCAGTATCGAGGGTGTGGAGTCATGCAACAGTTACAACATGCTGAAACTGTCGGAGGACTTGTTTCTGAGCGATGGTGACAGCCGTTATGTCGATTTTTACGAAGGCACTCTGTTCAATCATATTCTTTCCACACAGCATCCCCGTACGGGCGGTTATGTCTACTTTACACCGGCCCGCCCGCAACATTACCGTGTCTACTCACAAGTGAATGAGGCCATGTGGTGTTGTGTGGGCAGCGGTATGGAGAATCATGGTAAATACGGTGAGTTCGTTTACAGCCACTCAGTTGGCAATGACAGTCTGTGGGTAAACCTTTTCATTGCCTCGCGGCTTGATTGGAAGAAGCGGAAGACGGTGGTGGAACAGACAACCATGTTCCCATACGAACAGTCGACAGAACTGAAAGTCAACGGAAAAGGTTCTTTCACGTTGCTGGTGCGAATACCGGAATGGACCGATGGCAAATTCAGTATGACGGTGAACGGCAAGAAGGCAGATTATGCTACATGCAGGGGATATGCTGCCATCACCCGCAAGTGGAAAAGGGGTGATGTGGTAAAGGTGGCCTTGCCCATGAACATCCGTGTGGAGCCGTTGAACAACTATACGGACTATGTGGCTTTCAAGTATGGTCCGATATTGCTGGGTGCCAGGACCGGACAGGACAACTTGCGCGGACTTCATGCCGATGACAGCCGTATGGGGCATATTGCCAGCGGTGAGCGTAAGAACATCTACACGGCACCTATGCTTATCGGTGAACGCAGTCGGTTGGCTGATGCCTTGAAACTTGTGGATAAGGAGAAACTCATATTCCGTATCGAAGGATATGACGTGCATAACGGTGGTGGGGCACCTCTTTTATTGCAGCCTTTCAATACTATTCATGACAGCCGTTACATGATGTATTGGCTCAACGTCACCAAAGAAAAATGGGCACGGATGCAGGCTGAGAGCAAGGCTCGTGAAGATTCCATACAGGCGTTGGAGGCACGTACGGTCGATTATGTCGTTACGGGAACGCAACAGAGCGAGGCCGATCACTTCATGCAACAGGAAGGAACAAGGCAAGGGGCTTTCAATGACGAGTATTATCGTCAGGCGGAAGACGGCCATTTCACCTATCGCATGAATCCCGGTACGGAAGGCGATGAATCTCCCAAATCGCTGATGCTCCGTTATTGGGGAAGAGACCGCGGCATGGTGGAGGCAAGCATTGACGGGAATATTGTCTGCGTACTTGATGCAAAGGGTGACTGTGACGGTTTCATAAATGTGGAATATCCGTTGAATCCCGACTTTATCAAAGGCAAGAAACGTGTCGAAGTGAGACTCTCGTCAAAGGGTAAAGGCCTGCGTGTATATTATTTGCGTATAACGAAGACCGCTTTGACGAAATAATGAAAATGAATATAAAAAAATAGCAGTATGAATTCTAAAAAACTATTATTATCCTCATTGTTGTTCACGGGTGTTTCTGTCTGGGCGCAGAATCCTATGGTGCAGACCTGCTACAGCAGTGACCCGGCACCTATGGTGTACAACGACCGTATGTATGTGTACACCGGACATGATGAGGCCGGGGCCGATTTCTTCTGGATGTACGAATGGAGACTTTACTCCAGTTCGGATATGGTAAACTGGACCGACCACGGCGTACCGTTGTCACTCGGCACTTTCGAGTGGGCGGATGACAGGGCTTGGGCTGCCCAATGCGTGGAACGTGAAGGTAAATTCTATTGGTACATCTGTGCCCACTCAAAACTGTCGGGCGGCATGGCTATAGGCGTGGCTGTTGCCGACAGTCCCACAGGACCTTTCAAGGATGCCATAGGAAAACCGCTTTACGACAACGGCAAGTGGGACAACATCGATCCCACGGTGTTGATTGACGATGACGGACAGGCATATCTGTTGTGGGGCAACCCCAATATATATTGGGTGAAACTGAACAATGACATGGTGTCGCTTGCCTGTGAAGTGACGCGTTTGGACCAGACGGTAGAGGGATTCGGGGCACCGCAGATAGAGTTGCGTGATAAGAAAAAGAAGTATAAAGACTGTTACACCGAAGGACCATGGTTGTCAAAGCGCGGCGGCAAGTATCAGTTGCTTTACGCCGCAGGCGGAATACCGGAGCATATAGCGTGGTCGGAGGCCGACAACATTGCCGGACCGTGGCGTTACAAGGGTATACTTATGCCCGAAGGCAACACCAAGTCGTTCACCAATCACTGCGGTGTGGCAGACTTCAAGGGCCATTCCTACTTCTTCTATCATACGGGCAAGCTGCCGGGCGGCGGCGGTTTCGGGCGCAGCGCAGCTGTGGAGGAATTCAAATACAATGCCGACGGAAGTTTCCCGACAATATATCCCACAGACGAAGGCGTGAAGCCTGTTGGCACTCTCAATCCCTACCGGCGTGTGGAGGGGGAGACAATGGCTTTTTCCAAAGGAATCTCCACGGAGGTTAACGATAAGGTAGGGGTGTATGTCTCTGATGTGCACAACGGCGACTGGCTCAAGTTGCAGGCAGTCGACTTCGGCATGTCATCGCCCAAGACCATTGAGATAAGTGCCGCTTCGGCTCTGTTGGGGGGCAGCATCGAGTTGCATGCCGACAGCATCGGCGGACCGCTTCTTGCCACTGTTGTGATACCGCGTACCGGCGGATGGGAACGATGGCAGACCGTCAAGGCTGCGGTGAGCGGCAATGTGACGGGCGTACACGACCTTTATTTCGTTTTCAAGGGCTATAAGGGCCGCAAGCTTTTCAACATCGACTGGTGGAGGATGAAGTAATGACTGACGAATAGTGAATAAGCGCCGTGGTATAGCAATATTCACGGCGCTTTAACGTTTTAAGAATTAAAAGCAAAAAACATATTATTACTGATGAAAAAGAAACTATTGACACTGGTGTCGCTCTTCATGGCACTGACCGCAGGAGCAGCCGAACAGAAAGTGAGTAGTCCCGACGGACGTCTGAACGTTTTTGTAGACACAGATGACGGTGGGCGTCCCACATACCGTGTAGACTATGACAACAGTCCTGTCCTTCTCACCTCGCCGTTGGGCGTGAATACCAATATAGGCGACTTCACACAGGGACTTGTGTTGAAATCGTCAAAAGACCGGCATGTCACCGATACTTACAGTCTTTCAACCATCAAGCAGAGCCATGTGGACTACGATGCCAACGAACTTGTATGTACATACGAGAAAGCAGGCAAGCCTGCCATTGACATCGTTTTCCGTGTGAGCAACCGCGACGTGGCTTTCCGTTACCACATATATTCACGTGGTGAGACCCTCTGCTGTGTGGTGAAGAACGAGGCGTCGGGCTTCCGTATGCCCGGAGGAACCACGACATTCCTCTGTCCGCAGGCCAAACCCATGACCGGATTTGCCCGCACAGCCCCGAGTTACGAGACCAACTACACGCTTGACGAGCCGATGGGGAAAAACGGTTACGGCATGGGGTACACTTTCCCTTGCCTGTTCAAAACGTCAGAAACAGGCGGATGGCTGCTCGTTTCAGAGACGGGTGTTGACGGAAGCTACTGTGCCTCACGTCTGTTCGGTTCTGCCGACGGGTTGTATACCATAGGATTCCCCATGCCGGAAGAAGGCAACGGCTGGGGCAGTGTCGAGCCGGCTGTGGCTCTGCCCGCCTTTACGCCGTGGCGCACCATCACCGTGGGAAACACGCTTCAGAACATAGTAGAGACAACGGTGGCTTTCGACCTTGTGCAGCCCAAATACTCCGCATCAAAGGACTACACCTACGGTAAGGGCACATGGAGCTGGATTATCGGTATGGATGGCAGTTGCAACTATGACGAACAGAAGCGTTATATCGACTTTGCCGCAGCCTTGGGCTACCGCTCCGTACTTATCGACGCACTGTGGGACAAGCAGATAGGCTACGACCGCATGGCTGAGTTGGCACGCTACGGCGCATCAAAAGGTGTCGGCATATTTTTGTGGTACAACTCCAACGGCACATGGAACGATGCTCCGCAGAGTCCTAAGGGCAAGATGGACAAGAGCGCGGCACGCCGCCGTGAGATGGCATGGATGCAGCGCACGGGCATCCTCGGTATAAAGGTCGACTTCTTCGGCGGTGACAAGCAGAACATGATGCAACTGTATGAAGACATACTTACCGATGCCAACGATTTCGGTCTGCAGGTTATCTTCCACGGATGCACCCTGCCGAGAGGATGGGAGCGTATGTATCCCAACTTCGTGGCAAGTGAGGCCGTGCTCGCCAGTGAGAACCTGCATTTCTCCCAAGGCATGTGTGACAAGGAAGCGCAGAACGGTTGTACCCATACATTCATCCGCAACACCGTTGGCAGCATGGATTTCGGCGGCTCAACGCTCAACAAGTTCTATAATGCGAACAACAAGTCGGGCTCGCGCCGTGTCACTTCCGATGTATACGCATTGGCCACGGCTGTGCTTTTCCAAAGTTCCGTGCAGCATTTTGCCATGGCTCCCAACAACCTTACCGATGCGCCGTCGTGGGCCGTGGAGTTTATGAAGCAGGTGCCCACAACATGGGATGAGGTGTGTTTCATCGACGGTTATCCCGGCCGCTACGCCATTCTTGCCCGCCGTCATGGCGACACATGGTATGTGGCAGGCATCAATGCACAGGACAAGGCTGTGGAGACAACTGTCACACTGCCCGGCGCTCCTGCCAGAAAGGCAGTGAAGTGCTATGCCGACAACAATATTCTTGAAGGTTCGCTCACTGATGTGAAGACAGGGAAGAATGGAACGGTGAAGGTTCGTATACCGAAAAACGGCGGTTGTGTCATCGTGTATTGAACGGCAGACTACATTTTAAATTAATATAAACTTATGACAAAACGGATTATCATTTCTCTTTTCCTGCCTTGGCTGATGGGTTTTTCTATCACTGTAGGGGCGCAGAAACTTTGGTATGGCCGGCCGGCTTCGGCGTGGCTTGAGGCACTGCCCGTAGGTAACGGTCATGTGGGTGGCATGGTGTATGGCAACCCCGATTGTGAGCGGATAGACCTCAATGAAGGCACGTTCTGGTCGGGCGGACCGCACGACAACAACAGTCAGGATGCTTTGACGCATCTTGCCGAGGTAAGGAAACTGATATTCGACGGTCAGGAAAAAGAGGCTCACAAACTGATAGACAAGTATTTCCTGAAAGGTCCTCACGGTATGCGCTTCCTGCCGTTGGGCAGTCTGAAGATGGATTTTGGCAAGGGGGAGGCAACGGACTATTACCGCGACCTCGACCTTGCCACCGCCACTACCACCGTCACTTACCGGCGCAATGGCGTCACTTACCGGCGTACGGTGTTTGCCTCGCAGGCTGATAATGTGATAGTTGTACGTCTGGAGGCCGACAGGAAAGGTGCGCTTTCGTTCGGCGTGACATTCGACAGCCAGCTCGAACATAGCTTGCTTGGTGTCACGCATGATGGCAACACCGCTACCATGCGCGCCAAGGTTAACGGTGCTGACCACGAAGGCATCGTATCACGACTGGCAGCGGAGTGTGCCGTAAAGGTCATGGCCGACGGCTCTGTTGCCGCCACGCCGCAGGGTATCTCAGTGGCTGACGCGAAGACGGCGACGGTGATGCTCACGGCCGCCACCAATTATGTCAACTATCACGATGTGGGCGGCAATGCCTCGGCACGCAACAACAAGACAATGGATGCTGTCAGCCGAAAGAGTTACAAGCAGTTGTTGAGGGAGCATACGGCGAAATATAAGGAACAGTATGACCGTGTGAGTCTCACCCTGCCCAACTCGGTCAATTCTTCATTGGAGACCGACAAGCGTCTGGCGGCTTTCAAAGATGGCAGTGACATGGACATGATAGCACTGATGTTCCAATACGGTCGTTATCTGCTTATCTCGTCATCACAGCCCGGAGGCCAGCCGGCCAATCTGCAAGGTATCTGGAACGACAAGATGAGGGCGGCGTGGGACAGCAAGTACACCATCAACATCAATACGGAGATGAACTATTGGGTGGCCGATGTCGGCAATATAGGCGAGACGCAGCAGCCCCTCTTCGACATGATATCCGACCTTAGCCGCACCGGAGCGGTGACGGCGCGCACCATGTATGGCTGCGGCGGATGGATGGCCCATCACAACACCGACCTTTGGCGCATTGCCGGACCTGTCGACGGTGCCACATGGGGCATGTTCCCCAATGGCGGTGCATGGCTTGCCACCCATTTGTGGCAGCATTATCTGTACACCGGCGACACCGACTTCTTGAAGAAGTATTATCCCGTAATCAAGGGCACGGCCGATTTTTATCTCGATTACATGCAGGCACATCCGCAGTACGGGTGGCTCGTGGTCGTACCGTCGGTATCTCCCGAGCACGGGCCTGTGGGCAAGGGAACGCCTGTCACGGCAGGATGCACCATGGATAACCAGATTGCTTTCGACGCGCTGAGCAATACGCTCCATGCTGCCGAGGTGCTCGGTGTCGACGCCGACTATCGCGAGCGGCTCCGTACTGCTATCGACCGTCTGCCGCCGATGCAGGTGGGACGTCACGGACAGTTGCAGGAATGGCTTTGGGACGGTGATGACCCGAAAAGTGACCATCGTCACATATCCCATCTGTACGGTCTCTATCCTTCCAATCAGTTGTCGCCGTACAGTAATCCCGAACTGTTTGCCGCGGCTGCCAACACTTTGCGCCAGCGTGGCGACCATGCCACGGGATGGAGCTTGGGGTGGAAGATAAACTTTTGGGCGCGTATGCTCGACGGCGACCATGCCATGAAGATAATATCGAATATGCTTACATTGCTGCCCACCGAAGGCAGTACCAAGGACGAACGTGAGGGACGCACTTATCCCAATCTTTTCGATGCCCATCCGCCTTTCCAGATTGACGGCAATTTCGGGTGTGCCGCGGGTGTGGCCGAGATATTGTTGCAGAGCCACGACGGTGCCGTGCATCTGCTCCCGGCTCTGCCGTCGGCATGGAAGGACGGTAGTGTGAAGGGTTTGCGTGCCCGTGGCGGTTTTGTGGTTGACATGGCGTGGAGTGACGGTTCGCTCACCGGGGCCACGGTTACATCTACCGTCGGCGGTGTGTTGCGCCTGCGTTCGTACGTGCCTCTCAAGGGGCTTACGCCTGCGCATGGTCCGTGCCCCAATCCTCTTTACGCGCCTGCCGATATTCGTCAGCCGCTCGTGTCAAAGGAGTGTAAGGCCGATTTGACCGTGGCTTCCGGTCGCAAGGTGTATGAGTACGACATTCACACGGTGAAGGGAAAGCGTTATAGGATAAAGGCCGTGAAATAAGTGCCCGGCCCTTTTGTGAAAATATTTATTTTCTCAACAGCACGTCTTGTATTTGTCTGTTAAACAGTTATTGAATATCAATATGTTATACGGGCGGACAAATACAAGATTTGCCATTTCTAAAAAAATATAGCGGTTGGCGAGAATAATTCTGCCAAAGGATATGATTTTGTCATTTTAAATTCGTAAATTTGCCATGTGTCAGAGATACTTATTCGGCTTCGCAGTACCAAGACAAGTGACCGTCTTTGACATGCTAAAGTCTTTGTGAATAAATGCTCGTAAAGGACTTGCATTTAATACAAATAATCAAGCTGCGAGTTGGAATGTAAAAGACGAACTTGAATATGACAAAGAAGGAAACCTTGAAGTTGTTTGAAGACCGTAAAGTCCGCACGGTGTGGGACGATAAAGAAGAGAAATGGTATTTCTCGATAGTTGATGTTGTGTCTGTACTAACTGACAGTGTGGACCCCAAACAGTATATAAAGAGGATGAAAAGCCGTGACGAGGGACTGAAAGCCAACTGGGGTACAATTTGTACCCTGGTTCCTTTGGTCAGTGAAGATGGTAAAAGGCATAAGGAAATGACTGCAACAGCCGAAGGTATTTTCCGCATCATCCAATCCATACCGTCTCCCAAAGCAGAACCGTTTAAACAATGGATGGCACGTGTGGCATCAGAACGTCTTGATCAGATGCAAGACCCGGAGTTGAGCATAACGCAAGCCATGATGGATTACAAACGGCTCGGATATTCCGATAACTGGATAAACCAACGGCTGAAAAGTATTGAAATTCGTAAAGACCTCACAGACCAATGGAAATTGCATAATGTTGAAGAAGGCATACAGTATGCTACTCTCACAGATATTATATATCAGCAGTGGGCAGGAAAATCAGCAAAGGAATATAAACAATTTAAAGGCTTGAAAAAGGAGAACCTTCGCGACAATATGACCAACGAAGAGCTTGTCCTTAATATGCTGGCTGAACTTTCAGCTACAAGTATAACCAAAGCTAAAAATCCACAGACATTGGGTGAGAACATGCAATGTGCCGCTGACGGCGGTGATGTGGCACGAGTGGCACGGGAGCAGTTAGAATTGAAAACAGGCCGGGAAGTGGTGAGTCCGTTATCTGCAAAAAGGTTCTTTGAGGCTCAAAAGCCAAAAGAACTGTTAGAAAACGATGATAATAATGAATAGTATGGAACATACTACCACTATACCTAAATTTATCTCTCACATCAAGAAAAATGCAGCAGGAGAGATTGAAGAATTCCAAAGCAATGAAGACCATTGCAATGGAGTTGCAGAGCTGGCAGAACAATTTGCTAATGAGTTTGGCATGGGCAGTTGGGGGCGGGCACTTGGACTTCTCCATGATAAAGGTAAGGAACGCAAGGCTTTTCAAGACTACATAAGAAAAAATAGTGGATATCAGCCTGACCTTATATGCACAAGTGAACATAATCACGCGTTTGTCGGTGGCGTACTGGCAAGAAACATATATGGAAGGGGTTCTGAAAATCTTCTTTGCAACCAGATTCTATCCCATCATTCGGGTCTGCACGACTATTGTGACATAGAGACGGCATTAGAAAAAGATATACCATCCGAAGTCAATATAAGCGTGGATAAGATACCGCTTAATCGTCCTCCGTTTACATTCTCTCCAATTGAGGGATGCAAAGGAATGACATCCGATGCAAACCACTTGTCACGAATGTTGTTTTCATGTTTGGTGGATGCAGATTATCTTGATACGGAGTTATTTATGGATGCAGATGCAGCCAAGTTGCGCAGGAATGAGACAAGACTGGGAACTCTCTTGCCTATGTTGGAACAATATATTGACAATCTTCAAGGCTGCAGTGCAAAATCTGAGGTCAATACAATCAGAAAGCAAGTATATGAAAGAAGTGTAAACATGTCAGGAATGGATAAAGGGTTCTATAGCCTTACGGTTCCTACTGGAGGCGGAAAAACCTTGTCATCCCTGACGTGGGCATTACGTCATGCCATACACAATGGAATGAAAAGAATAATTATAGCAATTCCATATACAAGTATTATTGTACAGACAGCTTCAATACTAAAACATATTTTTGGTGAGAATGTTGTACTGGAACACCATAGCAATTTCGATCCACAAACAATAAAAGATGCAGTCAAACGACACAAGGCAAAACTTGCAACAGAGAATTGGGATTATCCCATTGTCGTGACGACCAACGTACAGTTGTTTGAGTCGATGTTCAGTAATAAACCCTCTGACTGCCGAAAGTTGCACAATATCGCTGGCAGCGTCATCATACTTGATGAAGTGCAGACATTGCCAACAGATTATCTGCAGCCTATAGTGGATGCTTTGAAATCATATCAGAATATGTTTGGCATATCAGTACTGTTTACTACGGCAAGCCAACCACTGCTTAATGGTTTAATCGAAGGATGCAATCCAAGAGCCACATTTCCTGGCATTGACAACATCACTGAAATCATACCGCAGGAATATGCTTTGCATGACAGATTGAGGAGAGTGAAACTGGAAATAGACAAGACCGGCAGTACGTACAATGAAATAGCAGAAAGACTTTCAAGGCATGATAAGGTGTTGTGTATTGTCAATACACGCAATGATGCCCGTGAGATATACGAACGGCTTCCTAAAGATGGCATAACGATACATCTCTCAAGGATGATGTGCCCAAAGCACGTATCTCGTGCCATAGAGAAAATCAAAATGGCCCTGTCGGATAACTCAGTAGGAATCATCAGAGTTATTGCAACCCAGTTAATTGAAGCTGGTGTTGACATTGACTTCCCTGTAGTTTACCGTCAGGAAGCTGGACTCGACTCTGTACTTCAAGCAGCAGGCAGATGCAATCGTGAGGGAAAACTGAATATAGCAACAACATACGTATTCAGTCTTTCAAAAGAGCATATCCTTCACGGTAATATAAAGGATGCCAGCAATGCAAGACTCAATATGACAAATGTCGATGATTGGTTTGCACCTGAGACAATGACAGATTATTTCAGACAACTCTATAGCAGGAAAGGAACTTTTGACAAGAAAGACATCAAGTGTCTTCTTTATAAACCAACAGAAATGTGTTTTGCTGAGGCTGCAAAAAGTTTCAAACTTATTGAAGAAGCAGGGAAAACAGTCATTATCAATATGGACGATAGTCTGGAGCTGGTCGAACGTATAAAGACCGATGGGATAACATATCCGCTTATGAAGCAGTTGTCGCAATATAGCGTGAATATTCATGAACAAGACTTCAATAAGCTATTGAGTTATGGAGCTATAGAAGAGGTTGTCGAAGGCATTTATGTTGTCAACGACAGGGCACAATATGATGAAAACATTGGGCTTAGGCTTGATAACCATTGGATGAATGAAATATTAACAATATAATACTCAAAGGAATGGACAAAGAACAAAATAAAGAATAAAAACAAGGAATGACATGGAATATACAGATAAAGAATATTGCTTGGAGGTTTGGAGTGACTGGGCTTGCTTCACCCGTCCTGAATTGAAAGTAGAACGTGTGAGCTATGATGTCATTACACCTTCAGCGGCGCGTGCCATATTTGAAGCTATCTTTTGGAAACCCGCCATTCATTGGCAAGTTACCAAGATTGAAGTGCTCAATCCTATCAAGTGGACCACAATCAGAAGAAATGAGGTTGGAGCCGTGGCAGGTAAGTCTCCTATTTTCATTGAGGACAAACGTCAACAGAAGAACTCTTTGCTTCTGAAAGATGTCCATTA
This sequence comes from uncultured Prevotella sp., assembly GCF_900549175.1. Lineage (GTDB taxonomy): Bacteria > Bacteroidota > Bacteroidia > Bacteroidales > Bacteroidaceae > Prevotella. Next base: position 24,229 of record NZ_URNN01000021.1, read on the forward strand.
TCGCATTTGGGCCAAGCTTAAATTCATACCTCAATGGAAAAGAAAGGAAGCGAAAAATCCATTGATAGATAACGAAGAGCAAGAGCTTTTGCGAAAAGATGAGAATCCTATGAAGTATTATCAAATGTTTGAACGTCGGGCATCCAAGGGACAATGTTTCACCCAGCCGTATCTTGGTTGTCGTGAGTTTGCTGCAAATTGGAAGTATATTGATGATACGGAACAACTTGTTCCTCCTTTGGCAGAAGACAGGGATTTTGGAATCATGCTTTATGATATGGATTTTGAAGGGAATCTGAAGAAACCGGATGCTATGTTTTATCGTGCAAAGATGGAGCAAGGTGTAATAGTTGTACCCAATAAAGATAGTGAGGAGGTGTTGAGATGATACTGAAAGCATTGTATGATTATTACCATCGGAGTGGGAATTTACCCACGATGGGAATGGAGTTAAAAGAAATAGGTTTTATCATCGTTATTGATAAGTGTGGTAATTTCTTACGTTTTGAAGACAGACGTATAGACAAGAAGTCTGCTCAACAGTTTCTTGTCAAGAAGAGTGTTGGTCGTTCAAGTGCCCCTGTAGCAAATTACCTGTACGACAATAGTCAATATGTGTTCGGTTATTCCGACAAAGGGGACATAGAAAGCATGCGCAAGTATTTTGATACATTCAAAGCGAAAGTTGGAGAAATATACGATATGTTTTCAAATAATGAAACCATACAGGCTGTATATGCGTTTTATCAGCAGGAACCTTCGGATATGGTTGAAGCCATGCAGAATGATTCTCTTTGGGATGATATAAACAAAAACCTCAACAAGAAATATTCCACTTTCTCTTTTCTTATAGAAGGAGATACGGAAATAGTGGCTTCAAAACGTGAATTGATAAATTTAGAAATGGGTGGTAATGATGTTGATGGAAGTCTCTGTTTGGTAGTAGGTAAACATTCAAGAACCGTAGAGATAACCACTGCTACAATGATTTCGGGAAGTCAGGCTACAGCCAAACTTGTCGCCTTTCAGGTTAATTCCGGATATGATTCGTATGGTAAGTCAAAAGGGTATAATGCTCCAATATCGGAAGAGGCTGAATTTGCATATACTACAGCATTGAATCACTTGCTGCGTTCTGGCTCTCATAATAAATTTATGGTTGGTTCGCGTACATTTCTTTTCTGGGCTTCTTCCAATAGTGAGGCAGCAAAGGAGTCTGAGGATAGTTTGTTTGCTTTATTTGGAAGAGCGGAAGAGGGTAATGATGACCCCAATAAGCGTATAGAGTTGGTACGGCGTACATTCATGTCCATTTATAATGGAACATTGTTAGCCAACAAGGATGATAAATTCTTTATTTTAGGCTTGGCTCCCAATTCAGCTCGAATTGCGGTGGTGTATTGGAATGAACTGCCATTGCGTGAGTTTGCCGGTTTAATCAGTAAACATTTCATGGATATGGAGATTGTTGATACACGTAAGGACAAGAAACCATATGTAGGGTTACATTCTATTCTTGGAAATGTTACTCTTGGAGGAAAGTCAAGTGATGCTACCCCCAATCTTCCTGATGCCGTAGTGAAAAGCATTTTTCAAGGACTGCCGTATCCGGCGTCTTTATTTCAGGCTTGCATTCGTCGCATACGTGCTGAACAATCAGTTAACATTGTACGTGCTGCCATTATCAAGGCTTATCTTAACCGATTGAATGATAATAATCAAAATAAAAAACTCGATATTATGTTAGACAAAGAAAATCAAAATCAAGGGTATCTTTGCGGAAGGCTGTTCGCTGTTCTCGACAAGATACAAGAAGATGCAAACAACATTCATTCCATTCGTGAGCGTTACATGAATGCTGCATCGTCAACTCCGGCTACGGTGTTTGCCACAATCCTTAATCTTTCTGCCCATCATTTGGAGAAACTGAATGAAGGAAAACAGGTGTTCTATGAAAAATTAAAGCAGGAAATCATTGCCAAACTTGATGCTGATGGTTTCCCTGCTCATCTTGACCTTCAAGATCAAGGACGCTTCTTCGTTGGATATTATCATCAGCGGCAAGCATTTTTCATGGGGAAAGAGAATAAAGAAACAGAAGAGTAATAATAAATAATTTAAAGAATACAGTTATGTCAGAATTAAAAAACAGAATAGATTTCGTTTACATCTTTGATGTGCAGGACGGTAATCCGAATGGTGATCCAGATGCAGGTAATCTTCCTCGTGTGGATGCCGAAACAGGTATGGGACTTGTCACAGATGTCTGTCTTAAACGCAAAGTACGTAATTATGTGCAAGTGGCTAAAGGTTTGGAGGACAGTTACGACATTTTTATTAAGGAGAAGGCGGTTTTAAATACTTTGATTGATAAAGCACATGATGATTCTGAAGTGAAAAGTGCAAAGGATAAGACTGAAGCTGCACGTCGTTTTATGTGTAACAACTATTTTGACATCAGAACATTTGGGGCCGTGATGTCAACTGGTAAAAATGCAGGTCAGGTCCGTGGTCCTATTCAGTTTACATTTGCCCGTTCTGTAGATCCAATTGCAGCAGCAGAACATTCCATTACTCGTATGGCTGTGGCAACTGAAAAAGAAGCAGAGAAACAGAGTGGCGACAATCGTACAATGGGTCGCAAAGCTACCGTACCTTACGGCCTTTATGTATGTCATGGTTTCATTTCGGCCAACCTTGCTAAACAGACAGGCTTTTCAGAAGAAGACCTTGCGTTGTTTTGGGAGGCTCTGAAGAACATGTTCGATGTAGACCGTTCGGCAGCTCGTGGATTGATGAGCGCACAGAAACTGATAGTTTTCAAGCATGACTCCCCTTTGGGTAATGCTCCGGCCAACAAACTGTTTGACTTGATTAAGGTTGAGAAGGTTTGCGATGGTGCACCGCGTTCATTCAGTGATTATGAGGTTACAATAGACAAGGAGCATGTTCCGTCAAATGTTACTGTAGAGGAACTGATATAAAAACAAAAGATAATGTACGCCGAAGACGATATGCTCATGTTGTCGGGGATTCAGCACTTTAGGTTCTGTCCCCGGCAATGGGCCTTGATTCACATTGAGCAGCAATGGGACGACAACCGCCTTACCATTGAGGGGCAGATTTTGCATAAGCATGTGGACGATCCGTTCTACAGGCAGAAGTGCGGTGACCAGATAACATTGCGTGCGGTGAATATCGCTTCGCACGAGTTAGGGCTCTATGGCATTTCCGATGCCATAGAGTTGCTTCCTTCTCCATCCTCGGAAGATACAATATTGCATCCAAAATACCCAGGACATTGGCAACCTGTGGTTGTGGAGTATAAGCATGGCCGACCGAAAAAGAATGAGGTGGATGAAGTACAGTTAGCAGCACAGACAATGTGCCTTGAAGAAATGTACACTATCCATATACCATACGGTGTGTTCTTTTATGGAGAACTGCGTCATCGGGTAGAAGTGGCAATAACAGACGAGTTGCGCGATATTGTCAGACAATGTGCTCTGGATATGCATGAAATATTCAGCAAGGCGGTTATACCAAAGGCAGAATATGGAAGGCATTGCGACAAATGTTCACTGAAAGAAATCTGTATGCCTACGATGGCTAAAAATTGTACCACGGTAGATACCTACCTCAATAAAAACTTGTATATATGAGAAAATTGTTGAATACCTTGTATGTGACGACACCTGAAGCCTATCTGAGTAAAGATGGGCTGAATGTTGTGGTTTCTGTCAAGCAAGAAGAAGTGTTTCGTATTCCAGCCATAAATATAGAAGGTGTCGTTACATTCGGATATATGGGCGCAAGTCCCGGTGTGATGAAACTATGCTGTGACAATGGCATATCGTTGACATTTCTTTCACCGCATGGCAGATTCATCAGCCGTGTACAAGGAGCGACAAGGGGAAACGTGTTGCTTCGCAAGAGGCAATACCAGTTGTCGGACGATGAATTATGGTCGTTGGATGTGGCAAGGTTGATGATTTGCGGAAAGATTCAGAATTATCGTAATATTCTGAGAAGATATATTCGTGATTATGGCGAGAATGAAGCCGTCAATCAGGCGGTACGTGTATTGGAGTATGCCAAACGCGATGCATTGGCTGCTCGGGATAAAACGGCGCTGATAGGTTATGAAGGTATGGCTTCGAATGCTTATTTTGAGGTGCTGCCGGTCTTGATTCTGAACCAAAAGGCAGACTTCCCGTTTCATGGCCGTAACCGCCGTCCTCCCAAGGATGCTGTGAATGCCATGTTGTCTTTTGCCTATACATTGATAGCCAATGATGTTTCTGCTGCACTCGAAACTGTCGGACTTGACCCATACGTAGGATTCCTGCATACACTTCGACCCGGACGAACATCTTTAGCTTTGGACATGATGGAGGAGTTGCGTGCTTATTTGGGGGACCGTTTTGTATTGTCTTTAATCAATAAAAGACAGATAACAATCAAAGATTTCTTGTTTCAAGGTGACAATGGGGTCGTTATGACCGATAACGGGAAGAAGACTTTTATTTCTGCGTGGCAGAATAGGAAACGTGAAGTGATAATCCATCCTTATCTGAATGAAAAGGTTGAAATAGGTCTTTTGCCATACGTGCAGGCCATGTTGATGGCGAGATATATCAGGCAGGACATTGATAATTATCCGGTATTTCTAATAAAATGATTTTGAGGTTATGTATATTCTTGTAACATACGATGTGGATACAACAAGCAGGGAGGGTGCGCGCCGTTTGCGGAGTGTGGCTAAGGCTTGTATGGATTATGGGCAGAGGGTACAAAACTCCGTCTTTGAGTGTGAGGTGACTGATGCGCAATATTGTCTCTTGAAAGAACGCATCAGAAGCATTATTGATATGTCTCTTGATAGTATTCGATTTTATATTCTCAGCAAGAATGAGAATAGAAGAGTTGAAGTGATAGGTGTTGAAACAGCTTATAAAGTTAATGAGGCACTTATTATATAGTGGATGCGAATGTAGAGTATTGCAAAAAAAGTAGTATTTTCGCGATTGTTGATAATCAGCGTATTAAGAAATATATGAGATAACAAATTATCATTATATTGGAATTTAAAATATATTCGCATATTGATATGGATAAGGTACTGATTAATAAGATGTAATTACGCGGACAGTCGCACCCCATGTGGGTGCGTGGATTGAAACACGCATGCGCAGCCTTAATATCTCTTCTCTGTGTCGCACCCCATGTGGGTGCGTGGATTGAAACAAGTCAAGCCCCATTTGTACAACCACAAGCCGGGTCGCACCCCATGTGGGTGCGTGGATTGAAACCTATCTTTGTATGATACGCCGCCGCTCACGCCCTGTCGCACCCCATGTGGGTGCGTGGATTGAAACTCCTGTGCTGCAGTACGTCTTGTCTCGAGAGGCGTCGCACCCCATGTGGGTGCGTGGATTGAAACATCTATTCTCTGTCTCGGAATTCCACTCATGTTAAGTCGCACCCCATGTGGGTGCGTGGATTGAAACTAAAAAAAAAGACTGATAAAAAGGGAATAAAAAAGGTCGCACCCCATGTGGGTGCGTGGATTGAAACCGTCACAACATTGTAGACTGCATTTGACCCTGATAGTCGCACCCCATGTGGGTGCGTGGATTGAAACATGCTTATCTCGTCGCTTTCCATTCTGATGCTCGTCGCACCCCATGTGGGTGCGTGGATTGAAACAAAATCTATGGCTTAAAGGAGCAAAGAAGCGTCGTCGCACCCCATGTGGGTGCGTGGATTGAAACATGCAGCTCAATGTAGCGTCCAACGACATCTATCGTCGCACCCCATGTGGGTGCGTGGATTGAAACTCCGTAAATCTTTATGGCCTCCTCTTTTGATAAGTCGCACCCCATGTGGGTGCGTGGATTGAAACATATCTT
>NZ_URNN01000022.1 GCF_900549175.1 uncultured Prevotella sp.
GAAAGAAATACAGTGAAATATTTGCACATGTCGGATTTGTCAACTAACTTTGCACGTAAGAACAGCAACTGACAAGTTTCTCAGGCATAAAAAATAATAGTGTAAAGCACCATAGTAATTAACCAAGAAACTGTCAAGTAAAACCAGTACCATACATTTTGTTTTTGTTACACGGCACACGTAACACTGTTACTTGGCCCATGTAATACCGTTACTTGGGCCGTGTAACACCGTTACTTGAGCCATGTAACAGTGTTACTGGAGCCATGTAACACCTACAATCTTTTGACACCGGTCATCATTTCAGATGCTTATCAAAAAACTCTTTTAATGGTTGCAATTCCTCTTTATCAAGATTCCAAAAGTTCGAATTGTCAAACAGCCAATCACCAGAACCAAGTCTGTCCCTTGACTTCTTGTTTATTTTCTGAGCGCTTATATATGTATGCAGTTTCCCTTTTCTGTTTGGTGTATTGTAAGCAGTATTCCCCGAGGCATCTTTAACGCCTGACACACACTTTTCATAATCTTCAAAACAATCGAAAAATATACTGTGAAGATCTCTGCGTGCCACTGATTCCATCAAACATTCCACATCGCCATCATCATTGTTATTCGGGTATATGAAATAAGGGAATGTCAAACCATTCAATTTCATGTTGTATTCTATATTACGAGCCCTTTCCTCATATCCATATCCTTTGTCTATCGTATCGGCATCTACCAATACCAGCATGCAATCACCTGTAGTCTGAGCTTGCAATATCTGGTTTAGTATAGCTTCATCAAACAGATGGGTGATTCCATCCATGAATATGAATTCCACTTCCTTGTCTGCGAAATATTTGTCCAGTATGGTTCTCAAAAAATGGTATTCGGCTGTTCGGGCGTGTTTTGCCTCAATGATTATTCTGTTCATATCACCGTATCTCTATTTCTTGGTTGATGGAATAGTCCAGACTGTCGAGTGAGTAGTGGTATGCTTTCAGTTCGTCATCTTGTGTTTTCAGCAGTTTGAATGTCGCTATGTGGTCTGCATCCATACCTATTGCCGCATCCCTAAGTCCTTTTATGGAGTCAATGTCGTGCGTGGTAACAAACATTTGGGTGTTGTTTCGTATGGCGGCACGGATAAGAATCTCCCATAATTTTTTCATTACTGAATAATGAAATCCGTTGCTTATCTCATCCACAAGAACCACGCCGTCTTTGTTGTTGTATATGGATGTCAGAAGAGCAACAATCTTTCTTGCTCCATCGCCCATCATATTTACCGGAATACGTTTTGGCAACCCGATATCCACCAGCATGTCATTGTCAGTGAAGGTAAAGTCTTTGGTTCGCGGTTCTATCATCTGCAAGCCTTCTATGATGAAAAATTCATCCTTGTTGAACAGGATGTTTTTAAGTCCTTGTACAGATGCGTTGAAGTCAAACTTCGGATTCAGATATGTACAACGCAATGTCTCCATATAATTATCAGGAACCGTACGTTTGGCTTTTGACAATTCCACAGGGTCAAACATCAGTTGTGAAGAGAATGTTTTCTGGTTTATCTTGAATTTAAAATCAAGTCCGTACATTCCGGCATCCATATTTGAAAGAAAACTGTTATCTTTTGCATCTAAAGAAATATTGTCCACATTCTCCTCTACGAGACTTATGCACAGTTCCCTAACCTCCCCGTCAGTCATCCGGAATTGTATCGGGTGGTTAGTGTCCATATTGTAGAATTCCAATTGGAGATCATTAATTCTGGCTTTGGTGTAGCCCCGCATGTAGTTGGCATGTATCGGCAGAATTGGATTTGAGAGCCCGCAGGTGAAGAATAAAGATTCCAGCAGCGATGATTTTCCACAGTTGTTTTTCCCGAAAAACAGATTTACCTGCTTAAATCCGTCAATCAGCGCATAGCGTATTCCTCTGAAGCGTTCAATTTCTATTTTATGGAACATCGTTACATCTTTTTGGGGTTATCTTTGGCAAAGACAGTGCAAATGAGCGCAATGTGAACTTGTTCACAAATTGCCGAGTGCAGCCTATCTTATGCAAAGATAGTAAAATTATTCGTCTGTACAGTTATCAGACATTATTTTAATATTTTTTGTATTTCTACAAGCCTCATCGCCACCGGCAGAAACATCACGACGGGAATCACGCTGAACGACAGTCCGCCTATCGTCCCCACGGCAAGGGAGAACCAGAACGGCTGTTCGTCGGGGCCGTCCGTAAGGAACGGTATCATGCCCACCACCGTCGAGAGCACCGTCAGTGCCACGGGCACAATCTTGTGGTTGAAAGCGGCAACGAAACAGCGCACACCCCGGTTCTTATGTGCCGCATGCTGAGAGACGATAATGTTGTACTGGCATACGATATAGATGCCCGCATTGACCGTGAGCCCCGCCAGCAGCACCATGGCCGCGAAACCGCCCGTGCCGAAGGGCACCCCCGTGACATAATATGTAACGAAAAGCCCTATGAACGACACCGGAATAAGCATTGTTACAGCCAATGCCCTGAGCAGACTCTCGAAAAATACTGCAAGGACAAAGAACACGATCACGGCCACAAGCCCCACCAGCCAATATTGCGTGCCGTCATCGTCATAAGCGCCGTACGTCTTGTTCAGACAGCGGAAACCGACCGGGAACATTGCATTATACTTCTCCGTTATGCTCTTTATGTAACGGTCGGTGTACGTATACGACCCGAGCACGTTGAACGCCACGCGCAACACATACTCCTGGTTGTCCCTCGGTATGACATTCTTGGCCTTACGCCTGCTTATGTCCATAAATCCCGACGGCCGCACCCGTTGGTCACCGTGGCCTACGTATGAGTTTTTCATCTGCCACAAGTCGAACGAGCCGGCCGCCGAAGGGCGTACCGTAACATCCATCATCTTCCCTCCCACGTCTATCCTTTCCGCCTCGCGGTCGGCCAAAAGACTCTGAAGCGAAGAGTGGATGTCGTGCGGACGCACACTGTCGGCGGCCATCATGCCGCGGTCGTACCCCATGAAGAATTCGTCTTCCTGATTCTCATGCCCCGGCGTAACGATGGCCAGGTCGGTCACACGCCTGTTCTTCCGCATGTCATCCGCCATATCCTCTGCAAAACGATACAGCCGCTCATAGTCATATCCGGCAATCTCTATGCTGTTGGCCCTGTACTGCAGATTAAGGGAGTTGCTGAATCCGCGCTCGCTCACCCCCGAGGTGGCCCAGTCGGCCCCGCCTATAGTTATCACCTTTCCTATCACACGGCTTTCCAGAAGATACGGGAAACCCGAGTGCAGGGCCTCCTCACCGAACTCCACCACAATGGATGCTCCGCTCTGACGCACAGACGTCTCAAACCGCCTTATCTCCTTGAACTGCGACAGAAAGGCCTCAACCTCCCTTACCTTGTCGTTCAGCTCGTGCACACTACCGCCCACCGGCATCTTCGCGCGGATATACAGTTTCGTCTCTTCCTCCTTGTGACGGAACGTGTTGCTGTCAAGACAGTCGGCAAACAGTTTGAGAGTTCCGGCAAACATACCGGCAAACGCCAGCAGCAGCGCGCAGCGCACCCACCGCCTCTGGCTCATGCCCACATAACACGAATACCAACGCGAAAACCACACCACGAAGCGGGTGTACATGTTTCTCCTTACGACCGTCCTCTTCCGCACCACCCCCAACCGCGAGACAAGAGCCGGGGTGAAAAACAAAGCCACCGCCACGGCCACAAGAAGATTTATCATCACGACGACGGAAAAATCCTTCAGGTCGTGCCTCAGATGGTCCGGCAACCAGAACACGATGACCAGCGCCCCCACGGTGGTGAGCATCGCGGCCAGTATTCCGGAGAAAGCCCTGCGGTCACGGTAGTAGGCATAATGGTCGGTCATGACGATGGCCGAATCGATGATGATGCCCAGCGAAACCGTTATTCCAGCCATCGAGAACGGATGCAGCCGTATGTCGAACAACCGGTAGAACATGACGGCAATGAGTATGTTGGCAAGCAAGGAAATGCCGATGACCGCAAGATACCGCCACTTGAACCCGCCGCACATCCATACAAACACCAGCAGTATGGCCAGCGTCAGCGACGAGCGTGCCACCAGCGTGCGGAACTCCTTCAGCTGCTCCTCCGCACGGTCGTAAGACAGCGAGGGATGGAGTGCGGCGGGCGCCGAGGCCATCACGTCCTTCACCCTGCCGGAGACACCCGCCAAGTTGGCGTCCCTGTCGGCATATACATTTACGTAGACAGTGTTCATGCCGTTCACCCGATAGTAGCTGCCGGGCTTCCGCTCACGTATGTTGCACGACGCGAGATTGTTGAGATAGACTATCTTGCCGCCCACCGTCTTCAGCGGCATCTGTTCAAAACGCCTCCTCTCCTCCTTCGACGACAGCAGCAGCGGTACGGTCTCAAGTGCAGAGTGCAGAGTGCAGGGCGCAGAGGTATGATTACCTTTTGCTGCTTCACCCGATGCCGGGTCTTGAGAGTAATCACACCTCTTCACTCTGCACTCTGAACTTGACACCTCACCCACCACATCTTCACGGCCTGCGAAATTGCGTATGGCGTCAACAATGTCCTGGCTGCCTATGCCGTATACGGCCAGCCGTTCCGCGTCGTACGCCACCTCCATGTAGTGCCGCGTCGTGCCGGTGATGTCGACGTGGTGTACGCCCTCCACACGTTCTATGCCGTGCCTCACCTCCCTCTCGGCCACCTGCCGCAGCTGTTCGCCGGGCATGTTGCCGTTGAGCATATATGTGAGCGCCAGCCTCACCCCGTTGTCATCGTCAAGTGCTGTGCCCACCTCGCCGCCCGACACCGTGGGGTACGACACGTCTTCGGGCAGTCTGCCGCGTATCTGCCGCAGTATCGAGGCTATCTCGAATTTCGTGGCCGACACGTCGGCCTTCGGTTTCAGCTCCACCGTTATGCGCCCGCCGCCGAAGCGGCTCACCGACGCCACCTTCTCCACCCCGCGCACTGAGCTCACCATGGCCTCTATGCGCGACGTCACGTTCTGCTCGACAACCTTGGCCGGGGTGTTTTTCCAACTGTAGGATATGGTGAGCGTCTTCCCCTGTTCCGGCCGCGGCTTGTTGCTCACGTCCAGTTGGGTGACGAGTGCCGCGCCGGCAACCATCAATACGCACATTACAAGCAGTATGGAGAACGAATGTTTCATCTTTTTCTGTAAATAAGGTAATACATCAGCGGAACGAAAAACAGGCTCACCACCGTACCCACGGTCATGCCCGTGATGATGGCGAACGACAACGGATATTGCAGAGCCGACCCCATGTCGCCGCGGTGCAGGAACGGCACGATGGCGAGCACCGTCGTCAGCGATGTCATGACAATGGGTTTCAGCCGGCGGTGCCCGGCCGTCATGACAGCCCTTAGCAGCGGGGCGTTGCCGCGGCGGCCGTCCCTGCCATGGCGGCGGTACAGTCTGTTTATGGTGTCCACCTTCAGTATCGAGTCGTTTATTATTATTCCGCATGCCACGACTATGCCCGTCATCGACATCGTGTTCAGCGACTCGCCGCAAACGAACAGTGCCAGCATCACCGCAGCCACATCAATGACTATCTCCGCAAGGATGACAAGCGGTTGGACAATGCTCTCAAACTGTGCCGCAAGGATGAAGAACAAGAGAAGCACCGCCACGGCCAAAACCACGGCCAGCTCACCTATCATGGAGCGCGAAGAGAAATATCCGCCACGGAACGACGCCTTCACCGTCCGTCCGTCCGTCATCTCCGTCACATATTCCATCATGTCCTCCACCAGCCGGTCGGGGGCCTTGTCTATGTTTATCACCGAAAACTCGCCGTCGTCACTCGCCGCAAGATACTTGTAGTCTTCGCTGCGCGACTCCTTCACAAGACAGGCCAGCGGTATGTCGGTGCCGTCGGCGTTGGTTATGGTGTTTCCAAGCAGTGTGCCGCTGTCGGCGCCGTTGCCGCCTATCACCACCGGCACACTCTCGCCGCCACTGCCTATCTCGTACACACTGTTTGTGCCGAGCAGCTCCCTCAGGCGCGCATACAGTTGGCGGTACGTCACGCCGTAGTAGGCCATCTGCTCCGCGTCGGCCCTGTAGCGGATGTATATCTCTGTAGGCACCGGCTGTATGTCCGTCTGCGGAAACCTGCGTTGCAGCGAGTCGGTCACCGCACGCGTCTGCCCCACATCGGGCCTTCCGCCCTCACGCTTTTGCAGCCGTATCTGCAGGTCCGGTTCGCCGGTGGAGAATATCAGGTCGAAGATGTTGGCCGCCAGCTCCGCCTCCACCGTCGCCTTGGGATAATGCCGGGCGACATACCGTTTCATCTTCTCCACCGCCTTGTCGCAGTCTGCCGCCGACGCGCACTTCACGTAGCACACGGCCTCGCTGCCGGTGATGTTCCTCGTGTGCGACAGCATGAAGTCCTGGCCGCCGGCCATCACGGTGCTTGCCTCCACGCAGTCCTTCACGTGGTCCAGCACCTCGTTCACCCTCCGGCTGTTCTCTTCCGCCACCACACCCGCGTTCCAGTCTATCGTCACAAGCGCGTCGTCGTGCGGTATCTCCGGCATACGCTCCTTCCTGATGAAAGGCAGCAGCAAGCCCACCGTCAGCAGGCTCCCCGCAAACACGCCCGCCACGGTCTTGGGATGGCGCAGCGTATAGCGCATGCCCTTCTCGTAAAGGGCCGTCAGCCGCGTGTTGACCTTCGTCTCCCTCGGCCGGCATTTCCTGCACAGTGTAAGGTGATACACCGGAACCACGAGAGTGGCCACCGCCAGCGAGCAGAACAGGGCTATGGTTATGCCCATGGCCTGGTCGTAGAACAGCGCTCCCGCGGTGCCGCTGAGGAATATCAGCGGGATGAACACCGAACAGGTGGTGAGCACGGACGACAGCATCGGCATGACCACCTCCTTCACCGCCGAACGGACGGTATGCCCGCTGCAGGTGCCCTTCTGCAGAATGTTGTCTATCACGATTATCGCGCTGTCCACTATCATTCCCACGCCGAGTATGAGTCCCGACAGCGATATTATGTTCAGCGAGATGCCCATGATATAGAAGCACAGAAGCGTGAGCACCAGCGACAGCGGTATGGCGGCGGCCACAAGCAGCGGGAGGCGGCGGCCTCCTATGAACACAAACAGTACCACACTTGCCATGACGATGCCCAGCACGAGGTTCCACTCCAGATTGTGCATGCTGTACGACAGCAGCTGCGTCTGGTCGCGCGTCACGGCAAAATGCAGTTCGGGATAGTCGCGTGCGAGTTGCGCCATCAGCGTGTCCATGCTCTGCTCGAGGTCGCTCATCTGTGCGTCGCTCTGCTTTATCACCGCCATTGTTATGGCATCGGTGCCGTCGGACGTGACGATGCCCTTGCGCACGGCGGCCGTCTCCTCCACGGTGCAGATGTCTTTCAGTTGCAGCAGCCGGCCGTCGTGCCGCAGATAGATGTCCTCTATGTCGCGCACGGAGAGTATCTGCGAGTCAAAGTGTATGCTGTAGCGGTAGATGCCGTCCTTCACGCTCAGCGTCTCCAGTACAATGTTGTTGTCGCTGATGGCCTTTTCTATGTCGCTGTTGGTTATCCCCGACAGTCCGATGCGCGCAGCATCGGGCCGTATCGTAATCAGCGTGCCCGTCAGTCCGCTGTAGTCTACCATGGCCACCTCGGGCAGCTGTTCCATGCGCTTGCTGATGACGTTGCCCACCAGCCGCGATGTCTGTTCCGGCCGTCCTCCGGTCACGTCGACATAGAAGGCCGGTATGTCGAGTGCGCCTATCTTCATCACTTTCGGCCGTTCCATATCTTTCGGCATGGAGCTCATGGCGCGGTCTATCTTCTCGTTCACTTCTATGAACAGCAGGCTCATGTCGCTGCCGGGACTGAATGTCAGCGTTATTATGCCGGCATCGGTGCGCGATGTCGACTCTATGTCTTTCAGACCGGCCACCTGCGACAGCTGACGGCGCATCGGACCTACCATGCGCTGCTCTATCTCGCGGGCGGAACTGCCCTGGGCCGACATCTGCACCACTATGCGCGGCACGTCGATATCGGGCATCAGTGACACAGGTATGCGCCCGAGGGCAAGCACACCGAGAGTGACGGCGGCTATCAGAATCATCGTCACGGCTATGGGGCGGTGGAGGATTGTATGGAGCATATTTTTTTAGGAGTTAAGGAGTTAAGGAGTTAAGGAGTTAAGGAGTTAAGGAGTTAAGGAGTTAAGCCAATACCAACATAAAGGATTGACATAATGGACAATATCACATCTTGAAAGCATTTGGCTTAACTCCCTTTAACTCCTTTACTCCATTTAACTCCCCTTTTGCAACCTCCACCTCCGTATCATCCGCAAGGTTGAGGTTCCCCGAAGTTATTATTATGTCGCCCTCGTTCACCGTGGTGTTCTTCCGCTCGCATCCCGTTATGGCAAAGCTCGTGAGATTACTGTACATGATGTCGACATAAGTCCATACCGCGCGGTGCGTGTCGGGGTCGTATACGAAGACCACGTTGTAGCCGTCGCGCTCAACCACCGCTTCCTTCGGCACCACGAACATGCCGGGCACGGAGTTCTCTATGGTCACCTTCACATTCATGCCGTCAATAAGCCGGTCGGAAGAGTTCTTCATGCGCGCCTTCACCGCTACGAGCCCTTTGGTGTCTACAGACGGATTGATTTCCGTTACCGTCCCGTAGAGCGACAGTTCGCCGGCGACAAACGGCGACACCCTGACCCGCGTCCCCACACTGACGGAGACGAGCTCGGCCTCAAGCACCTTAAACTCCACGTCGAAGAACGAATCGTCTATCAGCGTACAGAACTTGTCGCCGCGCTGATACGGCCGTGCCACGAGGTCGGCAATCCTGCCCCCGAACGGGGCCTTCAGGCTGCAGTCCTGCAGAGCCTGTTCGGCGGAGCGTAGCGCAAACCGCGCCGAATAATATCCCGACGTGACCTTGGCCCGGTGTAGCACCTCGGCCGGCACGTTGTCCGTGCTTCCGTCATATCCCAGACCTATCAGCTTGTCCTGCAGGTCAACCTGTGCCTTTTCGAGGTCGCGCACGGCCTTATCGTGGGCGGCCTTGCGTTCGCGGGTGTCGGCCACGGCCAATACCGTGCCCGCCGCCACACGCTGGCCGTTCTTCACGTTCACGACCTGCAACATCTCCCCCGCCTTCGGACACATCAGTTCGGCACGCCGTATGGCCGCCAGACGGCCGTTGCACAGCACCTGTTTCTGAAATGTCTGCCGGCGCAGCACCATCGTGTCAACCTCTATCACGGTCTCTTCCCTCACGGCGGTCTGCAGGTCATCTTCTCCTTCGGCCGTTCCGCCGTGTGCAAACACATAAACCGCATAGGCCAGTCCGCCTGCAACCGCCATTACGGCCGCAGCCGCCACCATTGTCTTGATACGTATATTCATACTTTTTATTTTTTATTTTGTATTTAGTAGCGGGCTTCTCCCCGTCATTTCATCAGTTCGTCAAAGTCAACAGTCAGGTCACGCCCCCTCTGCCAGTCGTACAGTGTTGACTTCTGCAGGGTGTAATAGTCGTTCCAGAATGTTTTCAACTGACTTATATACTGCGCCTTGGCCGACTCCATCTCCTGCTGCGCCGTGTTGAGGTCGGTCACCGAAACGGCTCCCGTCTCATACCTCCGGCGGGTAATCTCATACCGCTCTTCGGCTATATCCTGCGCCCGCAGGGCATTGCGGCACTGCTGCGGCTGGGCGTTAAACTGCGTCACCTTCTTACGCAGGTCCTGCATGTAGTCCTGATGTGTCTGTTCCACCTTCGTGCGCACCATGTCGAGCCGGGCCTGCGCCATCTTCACCTTGCCGCGGCTCACGCCCCAGTCGAATATGGGCAGCGACAGCGACAGGCCTATTATCTCGTTGTCTCTCAGCCGGCTGTATGCCGCCCCAATGTTGTTTCCCGTCTGCGTGAATCCCAGTTCGCTGCTCAGCGTCATCTGTATGCCCCGGGTTGACTTTGCCTGCGCAAGCTCTTTTTCGGCCTGCAGCATCTGCAGCCGCTGTTCGAGAGAATGGGGCGAGTTGGCGATGGCTTTCTGCAGCACCGCGTCCACCCCCACCGTCATGTCGGGCACGGTGTATGGCGGCACGAGTTCCGCCCGCGAGTAGTCGCTGACGCGCAGGAACGAGAACAGCTCGTACATGGCATCGTCGAGGGTCAGCTTGTTTTTGGTCACGGCCATGCGTGCGTTCAGCAGCGACAGCTCCATCTGCAGCACCTCGCTCTTCGTGGTGGTGGTCAGCGCGAGCCGCTTCTGCGCCACCTCATACAGCCGTTCGCGGTCGCCCACCGTCTGCACGCTCTGCCTGTAGTCCGACTGCGCCGACAGCACGTTGAAGAACAGCAGCGCCGCCTTTATCGTTATGTCCTCGAGGGCGGCTACATACGTTCTTTCCGCTATCCTATACTCCACGGGGGCCGTCTTCTTCTCCCACTTCAGCGTGTTGAACGACCGCAGCGGCTGGGTGTAGCTGATGCGCAGCGGCTGCGAGTTGTACGTCTTCTCGTTATAGGTGAACTGGTCAAGACGGTACAGATACGACTGCAGCGACACCATTCCGCCCGTGGCCGCTATCTGCTGGTCTACGGAAAGCGTCACGGAGTTGGTCATCGTGTTGTTGTTGACAAGATTGACACGGCCCGTCTCCGGGTCGCGCGCCTCAACCACCGAATGGTTGAAGCCGCCCAGCTTGCCGCCAACATTCACCGAGGGCATCAGCTGGGCCTTCGCCGAGCGGTACTGCCAGTAGCTGCCCATATACGAGTAGCGCGCTATCTGTGCGTCGAGACTGTTCTCGCGGGCTATCGCTATCACATTCGTCAACGTCAGCCTCTGGGCCGCAACGCCCGAAAAGCCAACAGCCATGGCTGCCGTCAGGAGAAACCTGCGTGCCATGACGGACAAAAACAACATTGTGTCCCTACCGTTATATAATCTCGGTGTGTGTGTCATTGCAAACTTATTCTTCAACTTATTTTTTTATTTCATAATAATGTCTGTGCCTTGTTCTTCATATCTCTCGTCGCCTCCGACTCCACCTTTGGCTTCATCTCCACAATCCGTCTTGCCGTTTCCACGGCCTTGGTCCTGTTGCCCGTTTCCTTGTAGAGCAGCATAAGCCGGTATAGTGGATAAAGCCTGTTGGGCATCATGGCAAACGCTTTCAGATATTCCCGTTCGGCCGGGCCGTAGTGCCCCATGTCCTTGTAGTTGTTGCCCGTAAGCACATGAAACATCGGGTCGGCACTGCACAACGTGCCGCGGCCGAGAATGTCGTTACTGTCGTTATACCGCCCCGCGTCACGCAGTATCTTGCCGAAATCGAAAAGAAACTCGGCGTTGTCGCCCTCCAATGGCAGCAGCTCATAATAGTCTTCCAAAAAGGCCTCACTGTGCAATCCGCTGAAGACACCGTACGTCTTGTCGGCCTCGTGGCTCTCCTTTGCCATACCGTATGTCTGACGGCAGGCCAAGACGAGCAGCGCGGCCGCAAGGGCTGTCTTCACCCTCCCCGTTTCCGCCACGGCCCTGCCGCCCGCCGCCTCGCCCCACGCCACCGTCATCACGGCGACAATCTTATAGGGCAGAAGGTCGAAGGGATAGGAAAACATCGAGAATACCAGCAGCGAGGCCATGCCGTAGAACAACGGCCGGCTGCTGCGGAACAGCGAGGCCATGGCCGCCGCGCAGAGCGCCACGGCAAAGAGGGCTCCCACCATGCCCTGCTCCACAAGCGTCTTCAACAGAATGTTGTAGGCGTTGTCGGTCACTCCTGCCGACGACAGGTCGGTGCCGCTGCCGTGCAGCTGCGCCATGCCTTCGGCCACGGCATGACAGAATCCGCCCGTGCCCACGCCGAGCCACGGGCAGCCGGTCCATGTGGTCAGGGCGGCCTGCCATATTATCATCCGCCCGTCGGCAGAGCCTTGTTTCACGAGATAGAACACTATGGCCGCCGCCACCAGCAGCCCCCAAAGCGCATATCGGTATCTCCAATAATACCGTCTGTACATACACAGACAGACAACGGCGGTGCCGGCAAATGCCGCGCGGCTCCACGTGGCGGGAAGCACGACGGCCATTATCACGACGGCAACAGTCAGTATGTGCCTCAGCTCAGTCTTCGCCACCATCGCCGCGACCCGTCGTGGCACAAACGCCGGCATTGTCGTGACAATCTTTCTGTCCCCTGCTTCACGCATGGCGGCCAGCCCCACGGCCAGCCCTATCATCAGGTAAGCCGAATAGGGTCCGGGATTGAGGAAACTGCCCGTAAGCAGATACTGCACATGACGGCTCGTGCCGTTGACCATCTGCTCCACGCCCGCCACCGCTTCATAACAGCCGCCGGCTATGACACATACTGCAAGCATGCGCGCCGGCATGCCCGCCACGCCGAACAGCAGCCTCAACGAGAAGTAAAGCAAAAACACTACGACGGCATGAAGGAACTCCGTCCTGCATGGATATCCGCCGCCATCCGCCCATATCATGCCGGCATAGAACACAAACCACGCCAAGGCCACCATGTCGGTGACCGTCATCCTCATCTTCTTGCGTAAGGCGAAAAGCATCACTCCGCCGGCTGCATACAGCACGCCCGTACCTGCCGCCACCCATATTTCAGGCTCCGCCCATCGTCGCTCCACCGGCAGAACTGTAAGGTATGTCAGCAACAGGAGTATGATGCAGCCCATCGTCCTGATGACTGTCATTGAGGTTTGAAGCCGTTTCATGATTTTTCTCCTCATAAACAATTCCAAGATTTCAAAGTCATTTACTTCTTCTTGCGTGGCGGTATTATCTTCGTCACCACACCTATTATATATTCCTCCGGCACGAATCCCCAATAGCGGGAGTCGAACGAGTCGAGCGAATAGTCACCGCAGATGTGGTAATAGTTGTGCCGGAACCGGTGGGTCCTGATACGGCGGCCGCCGGCGAAAACGGCCATGCAGTCCCAGTCGTATGTTATCTTTGCACCGGTCTCCCACTCCTATATCCTCCGGTAGAGAGTGGCTTCGCGGGGCGTAACCGTGATTATGTCTCCACGGCGGGGTACGTACAGCGGCCCCCAGTTCTGTATGTTCCACCCGAAATGCCTGTCACGGCGCGGTGCCACATCGTAGACCTTGTATCTCTTCAACACCTCCGCCGTCTTGCCCTCCAACTGCCGCTGCCGCTTTTCGTTACCCAATATTTTGGGGCAGTTGTTGTTGAACAGATGTCCGCCTACGGCACTCAGCGTATCGCCCGGCATCCCAACAATGCGCTTGCAGTAAACATGGTTTATCTCGAACGATATCCTGCCGCGATGTACGGGATAGTTGAACACCACTATATCATTGCGCCTGAGTTCCCGTGTCCCTTTCAGCCTTACGGCCTTCAGCTCCTGTCCGCCCCGGCGGAAATGCAGGTCGGTGTACAGACGGGGGCCGAAGAGCAGCTTGTTAACTATCACCTTGCTGCCGGGCATGATGGTGGGTGACATCGACTTCGTGGGCACGGTGAAGTAGTCGAACACGAACACCCGCCCGAGCAGCCACGCAATGTAAAGCACCGAAACGGATGCCACACAACGAAGCAAAACCTTGACAGCCTTCTTTATGAACATTCTTTTATTTCAGTAATCCCGCGTTGCGTGACTTTCCGCCACTTGACGATAAGACAAACATTTACCGCAGCCATCACCAACAGCACCACACTCTTCACGAACGATGACACCGGCGTGAAGTGCACCAGTTCGCCAAAACAGCCGCATGTCTCTATGCTGCCAATTATGGTAGGGAAAAACAGGTTGACACCGGTAAGATAGACGAAGAAGAGCAGCATAACGCAAAACGCCATACCTGTGCATAGTGCAAAACGCCGCCACAGAGCCGCTATGCCGATGACTATTTCCGCCGCACACACCGCCACGGCTATTTCAAAGGAAAAGCGATGCACCCATCCGCCTATATATGCGTCACCGTACAACTGCACCTCCTGTTCAAAAGCGCGTATGGCCACAGCCTTGAGCACGCCCGACAGGATGAAGCAGGCGGCCAGCAGGCATCTTATAATGTTACTTATGTTCATCACTTATAGTATTACTTTCTTCATTATTTTGCAATCACCAATATTGGATTCAATCCCAATCCTGCCTGTTCTGCTGCAGCAATGTCTATGCCCAATCGCTCCAAATCCCGTTGTCCGAATTCTTCTAACGGAATCAGATCCATGCACTTATTGCCGTCACTCACCCACGGCCAAAAAGTAACTTCAGTCATTCCCCGTACACCCAAGTGTCTCTCTTTGCCGTAATTGTTCACAGAATTATAAATTACTGTATTTGTCTTCTTTGAGACAATCACTTGCCGGTATGCGTTTTTTTGTGCAATTGAAAGGAAGATATATTTGTCTGTTATCACCATGTTGTCGATATATTGTTGCGAACTGTTATTATTTTCACGATATTCCATATCCTCGATGTCTCTTCTCGATGGTGTGTTTTTGCCTTGATCAAACGTCAAGTACACAGACAGTCCTGCTTCTGACAAGAAAAACAGGCGGTCATCGAATGGCAATTTGAAATAAACTCCGCCATTGCCGTTACGAAGCATTCCTGTCTTGCACATTGACACCTTGATATTTTCTTCATCCGAATATACAGTATACGACTTTAACTTTTCACCGTTTGTAGATGCGGTTTTGAGAGTCACTGTCAAGCCCTCAGATGTGTATCTCCGCACCTCGCAGACCATACAGTCCAAATCACTGTTCCATTTTGCCGTCTGTAGAATTTCCTTTTTGTATGTCAGTCGGAACTGTCCGAGATAATTGCCATACATATCATATTTGTATATGATGCCTTCACGTGTTCCTAACAATACTATCTGGCGTTTCTTATCATAACTTACAGCTGTGAGTCGTCCATGTTCTCCGTGCCCCTTGCCCAATGCGCCGATTTTGTTGCAGAACTTACCGTTTATTGTAAACCGGTAGATATCTTCTCTGTCCCAAACAAAAACAGAACTGTCATCTGCAGCGAAAACGTTCGGATTGCGCAGAAGACATTCTTCTGTAGTTTCCAAAGGAACAAATCGTATAGAAGAAAATATGCCATCAGTATCAAGCGTAGTGTTTACAGCAATATCATACAGGATTATTTTATTCTTTTTCGTGGTACACGAAACAAGAACGAGACATATTGCCAAAAGATACTTCAACACTTTCATCGTCAATAGTTATTTTATTGTTTAAACAAATGCTTTTTGTACGTTTCAATACCGTTGACTGTTGGAGACTGATAGTCAACACCAATGATTCTCCCTTTATCTAAATATATTATTAGTGGATATTTACTCTCTTTACAGTCAATGTTATACATACCTTTTGTATCTATGACTGCGTTCAGTTCTGAAACCTTTAAACCTTTCAGAGTTCTGTTTAATAGTTTTTTTGAAACGACATGTGTAAAAACGACAAGATTCTCTTTTTGATTCTTTAAAAAATACTGTTGGTTCTGATTTAAAAAATGTATTCCTGACGCTATACATCCAGGGCATCCTGCTCCTGGAATGACAAAGCATGTCTTCAGGGAATCACCAAACAGAACATCATTTTTTCTTAATGACATTTCAACAATATCTGTTATATTATTGTTCTTTGAAGAACAGCCGTAGAATGCTGTGAGTAACATAAACACACCAGCAAACAAAAATATATGCTTTTTCATTTCCGTATATTATAACATCTAAATGAAATATAGTTTTCGTCATCGCTACGTTCGGCAACAACCAATCCTTTAGAACTGATGTGCATATTGTCGAAATACAAATTTGAATAATCTGTAAGAATACAGCTCTCCGATAGTACTTTTCCGTTGGCATCGCAGATGATGAACGATCTTGGTTGTATAAAAACTTCATCTCGTTTCCAATTATTGAGAGGATGATTCACAACTCTTATCAGGAGATCCCTATACGGATCATAGAGAATATTTGAATATGAGAGCTGACTTACAAAATACTGAATTTCATAATTGTCATCTTGCTCTATCTCTTTTTGACTTTTATCACATTCTTCCACCCTACCATTGTCATATCTGCTTTGGATAAATAAGGTATCACAAACTGTAAAATCAGAATTAAATCTGTAAACTTTCTCATCTACAGGAAAACTATATAAAAAATGTCCTGAATTATCAGTTGTAGTATATATACGGTTCAAATATATTGCCCCAAGATTTTGTTTTAGATACTTATCCGTATATGTAAGTTCGATTTTCCATTTTTCAGTGTTGATATCTAATTTTTCAGATACAGGAATATTATCCAATCCAGATTCATATAATGACCCAAGTATTCCGCCGGAAACGACAATCGTTGGAGAATAGAATCCTATTCTTGACGCATTCAACGCATTAGCAGACGGGAGCCATTTAATTTTTTTGTTATTTCGAGGTAGACTCCATTTAGCAAAAACATCACCATTATGATTTATAACAAAAATAAATTTTTCCTGATAGTTATAAACAAGAATGGTATCATCGTTAATATAGTTAAAACCAGAATATACATTTAAATTTCCACATTTGCCCAAAGAAATAGAGTCTTCCAACTCGCCACTGTCAAAATCAAAAATATACAATTCTGATTCATCAAGCAACATATATTTGTCTTTGCCCTCTTTTCTAACTATTTGTGAAGAAATAGGAATATTAGTTATTCTGTTTCCTATCTTGATTTTCTTTATCGTATATGATTTCACGTCCAACATAGTACTATCAGAAATGGTAACCATAGTACGATTCGATTGTGAAGAGTCATTTCCACATATGTAATATAATAACGCAAAAATGGCTGTTACAACAAATGAACACAAAAAAAATAGTGATATCTTTTTATTCCGATTCATATATAAACTATTATTTCATGGAGGGTGTATCAAAATGGTTATAAGAATATACCCTATAGGTCACTTCTTTTGCATTTTGATACAACCTCATGAAAGATTACTTAATAGGTATTATTTCTGTTGCAGGCAATCTTTACCGTCAAAAAGGCCTGCACCTTCACAAAAATACACTTTATAGTCATTTTTTGTGCAATGACCATCATTATCATATCCATCAATACTCTCACAGTTTGCCAAAGCTTCTACTTCATCGGTTGAAAGCATTTGTTGAATAGCAGGATTCTCTTTCTGCATCGTTGTCAATCCGTAGACCATCATGCCAACAAAGATTGGAATTGAATAAAAAATTTTTTTCATTTTTAAATTGAATTTAAATTAAAATACTATTTTGCTTACTCTATTTACAGATTTTCAGCATACTCTGTTTGATTTATTATATTATCTCGGTGTTCGTCATCAATTTATTCTTTAATCATCGTCCTGCGGAATCCATGCCGCCACGGATAGCTGATAGTATGTTTGAAACGGGAGCCACGGCCCGACGTATACAGCAATGCCATTCCGCCACTGTTATATGGATTTTCGGTGGCAGTAAGCATCACCTCCTCCGCCCTTACGCGCGGCTTGCCCTTTGCCACCTCACGCGCAAACGCCCTGACGTTGTGGCTGCCGAAATCTTCACCTATCAGAAAAACATTCTTCTCCGCCAGCATACGGCGCGTAACCCTCGTGTCGGGCACAAGCGGCATGCGGCATGTCACCGTATCATTGTCTATGGGAAGTCGTGAATACAGGTAGCTCTCATACTCTCTGCGCACGTCGGCCACCAGCCGGCGGTAGACGGCAGAAGTGTCGGCGGCATTATACACATATATGAACGGCCGGCGGTAGAAATCGGCCACGGTGGTGTCGTTGGCGGGAAACCTGTATTTCACGTGTGCCCGGTGCGCCCTGCTCTTGTCCTTGAAAAAATCGCACGCATCGCGCCCCACGAGGAGCCTGTGATAACCGTGGTAACCCTGTCCGGAGTTTCGCCGCAATGTCAGCCGGTAAGGTATGTGATACCTGTCACAGTCTTTCAACAGGTCGGCATACATGTTCACCGGACTGTGTGTGTCCACCGGGTCACCGAAAATGAGCAACGGAATATTGCGCAAGTTGGCCAACATCGTTTCCGGCGCACATGCCATATTCACGTTCTCCTCGTCGTTTCGTCTGTACACCGGGGCGTAAAGTGCTATGGCAGCAAACATGTCGGGATTGTACGCGGCAAAACGCAGCGCCCTGTAGCCACCGCTGCAGTTGGCATGAAGGTATATTCTGTCGGGATCTATGTTGTAGTGTTCCTGTGCGTCGGCAATGGCAAGCCTCATCTCGGCATCGGCAAAAGGCGTCAGGTCTTCGTTGAGCATCATCCTTGCTTCGGGCATTATCACGAAGCTGTCGTATCTGTCGGCCACGGCCTGCAGGTCGTTGACCACATACTGATGGGATATCTGCGGACTGAAAAACAGATGGTAGCGTTTCTCGCTGCACGGGCGCATCACCACCACAAGCGGATATTTCCTGCCACGGTCCACATTGTTCGGAGTGACCAGGATATACCGTTGGAGGCATCCGTCAAGTTCGGAACGGTAGGTAAGGAACTTGAAGTTATATTCATCATCGTCGTTTCCGTACGTGCCGTCGATATGTGCGAATATGTGTTCAAGCTGATAGGCCAACCAGGGCATCTTGAACGGGAACCACCGGTCTTCACGCATCTTTCCGCTGACGGAGCCCAATTTCCATACGCGGTAGCGCAGCTGGTCAATCTCGTCAAGACGCGGATGGCCACATGGCAGCGAATCGCGCATGGCCGTAAACCGGGGCTCTACGCCGTCGATGGTATATGTCATCACCGGCTGGCGCACGGTGTCGCCTCCCATGACCATGCTGCATATATAGGCCCTGTCTTTCTGCAAGGCAGGTACATGATACTTCACCGTGCCTTTTCTGAGCACCGTTTCAGGAGTCTTGTTACCGTAAGCATCGCTGAAAAACAGCTTTATATCGTGGTTTGTGATGGTCTGGTGGTTGTCGGTCAGCACGATGCTGTCGTTGCTGATGACGGGATAAACAATATTTCCCGTGTGCTCTTCGGCGTACAGTCCGGCCATGCGCGTGCTGTCATACAGAGTGGCTTCATACCAGTATTTCCCTTTCACGCCCTGCGTCCTGACCAACAGGGTATTGTCTCCGGCCTTGAGGTGTACGGGATAGATGGCCATACCATCTATGTCAATACGTGTAAGCGAATCGCCGTTGACATATTCCTTGCACCGCATGCGGGTATTCACGTGCAGAAACAGATTCTTCTCCTTCTCCGACTTTATCGTGCATGAAAGGTAAGTAACCGTTCTTTCGAGTATTCGCGTGGTATCGGTAATGCCGATACCGAACACCTCCCTCAGGTCCAGCTGCCCGTAGCGGGGATGATACGCCCCGTTGTGCCATAGCTTTACCGTTGTGTCCTGCCGTTCTGCCGGAAGAGAAAGCCGGTGGCTGACAACAAAATCACGCATCAACGCAGAATCCTGCCGCACAGTGAAAGGCCCAGAAACATTCCAATCAGCAAGGCGTATCTCCGTGGTGTCACCCCCGCCTGCGTAATACACCGCCGTAACAGGCGGCTTGTCGCAGGAATGGAGCGATAATAACATAAGAAAAATGATTATTTTTGATTTCATTCTTTTATTTTACTGTTCACTATGTCATTAGATATTTTTATATTTTCAAATGTCTAAGATTACTTATAACACAGACTTTGCGGGAGGAAAGTGTGCGCCGGAAAACAAACGGTCCGGCACACACCCATATAATCATGGTATCAGTCAAATCTTAACTATTGTTTTACAGTGAAACTAAATAAAAATTTCCCCATAGAAATAATACCCACCGCGGCAGAGGCGTATCTCGTACTCACCGGCAATGTCATCCGGTATTTCCACCGTCTCCGCACCTTCGGGCACCACAGATGAATATACGGTATAACCATCTCCGTTTTCATCCGTTGCCACAATCTGAACTTCATCAAAGGCATAGCCGTTCAGATATACTGTATGCCCGTCAATATATATGGATGGTATCTGTACCGGGCTTCTGCCAATGCCTTTTCTTTTATCAATCGGATTCGTATATCCGACATGCAAATCTATAAGGATGCGGTTTTGACTCACCTCTACAAGATCTACATTCTCCGCCACGTTGCCGCTGTTGGCTGCTGTCACATTTGCGGCGGTTGCTGTCATTATAACAAGTGCCGTAGTTAATAGTTGTTTTCTCTTCATATCTTTTAATTGGTTTGTTTTTTGTTCGGTGCAAAGATATGAAAAGAAAAACATTTCCCATGAAAATCTGAATACACATAATACACACCCCGCTGAATGACGCAGCACAATAATCTTACATTCAGACGGTTACAACGATACTACACAAAATACACAGGGCGTCAGTTAAGCCTTTTAAGACTACGATCGAGCTGTGTTGCCCCGCCTGCATTGAAAAGTTTCTTGTTTATGCGGCTTCTTATATTGGTCACTCTCTGTTGCGAGATGTTGAAAAGAACAGCTATTTCCGACGGGATGAAATTAAGACGTATCAAGACGCACACCCTCACCTCGTGCTCCGTGAGCTTGTATTCAGGTGAGCTTATCTTGCTGAAAAAGTCTGGTAACACATCCTCTACAAGCCTTATAGCGGCATCAAGCTCGTGCTCCATGGCCTCTCGACCCGTTGAAGCATGCTTGTGCAGTATTTTCGCCACCTCACTTTTTCTCATGGCCCACTCATTGTCAGTCAAATCAATGTCGATGTCTTTTCCATGATAGGATGAAATCAAGTTCTCCAAATCTTTTATTTTGTTCTCCTTCTCAGCCCTGTATCGTTCAAAATCCGATACCATCATCTCTTTCTCTCTCACAGCCTTATCATGTTCTTCCATAAGCTCGTTATACATTCTGCTCTTTTCCGTGTATTCGGCACGCCGCCGGCGCAAACTTGCAGCATATCTTCTGTATAAGATTGTTGTGATGACGGCTGCCATGACTATTACAACAATAACGGCATGCAAGTTACGGTCGGCCTCTTCTGCCTTGTCACGCGCTATCTGCTGGGCTTTGTTGTAGTTATACAGTGACTGTGTTCTGTTCACCTCTTCCGCCGACCTAACTATTGCCGACGAGTCGTTCATACGGCAGAACAGTCTCGCATATTTTATTACGGAGTCTGCCTTATTCTGTTTCTCATAATATGCCATAAGCTCGCGGTATGCAATTTCGGAGCAATGTATGTTGTCTGTAAACTTCATCAGCTTTCTCAGATACATGTATGCGGAGTCTGCCTGCCCTACGCCGTTATAATATTCAGCCTTTGTCCCATAATACGGTTCTTTTCCGCTTTCGATATCTCCGTTTGCATCAAAAAAGCCGGAATACCGCTCATAATAATCCATATATTTCTTGGCGTTGTCATATTCCTTCCGGTTAAGATACACGTCTATCATTGCAGAAACTTGCCCTGCTGCATAATCTTTGCGGCCAATGCGTTCGTACATGTCAACCACGTTTTGGGTTATGCTGATTACGGAGTCTTCCACATACATCTGAAAATAAGTATATGCTTTCATTCCATACGCATCGTAAGCCATAATGGTGTCTCGGGCTTTCATGGCGGTTGAGTAAGTGTTCTCCCATTCTTTAAGTTCGTATTCCGGAGAAGCCATTTTATTGAATAACGTTCCCATCTGCCCGTGTATACGGCAGAGCGTATGCCAGTCGCAATCGGCGGAGGTGGTGTCGGCAAATTCCAGGGCATTGTTATAGTGCACCAACGCTCTCGGCGCGTCGTTGAGGTCGCGGTATACACAGCCCAAAAGATATTGCGACATCATCTTTTCACTGATGTCTCCGTGGCGGTCGCACCACTCTGCCACGGCTGTCATAACGGTGTCGGTGCCGAAGGGTATGAAAGCCTTGTTTTGAGCCTTTGCCTTAAGCAGCTCGCAGCGCATGCGCAACGCCTCGGGCATGCCGTCGGGCGACAAGGTCAATGATGACAGCAACCGGTAGGCCGAGTCCGGGTCGGCGTTGACAAGTGAATCGGCTATGGTCAGCTGGTTTCTTGTTTGTTGCCCACCGGAACATGCCGACATGACCATTATTATGACGACTATAAATGACGGTATATATCTTCTGATTCTCATATCTGTTTTGTAGCCAATAGGTAATATTGGATGCAAAGATAATATAAAAATCTTAAAAATCAGCGATCCGAATCATACTTATCAGAATTGTTTACGTATGCTACAGCGCCTCCACATCCTCTTTTGAAAGGCCGGTCATCGTGGCTATCAAGTCCGGAGCAATGCCATGCTGTTTCATGCGTCTGGCTGTTTCAGTGATACCTTTCATCACACCCTCTTCGAATCCTTCGGCATGTCCCTCCATCTTTGCAGTGTCGAGGACATCATTCTGCACCATGATGGCGTCGATATGGCGGTCGTAGTCGGAACCCTGGCCGAGATCGTTATGGCCTTGGCCACACCGTAGACGTCCTCCTGCTTTGACCGCATGTAATATAGAGGCTGTTTTCTTCAATATTCGTTAAAAATGATGTTCAAAACTGCATTTTTTCATAAAAAAGTTTTGTCAAATCATATTTAATACTTATCTTTGCATTGACAGAACCCGCCACGCCTCTTTATAATGCGCACCAGGGCGGGGCTTTTTGTATATATCCGTTATGGCATACACGAAACTTCCACTATCAATTACAGATCAGATAGCATTGCTAAAGTCAAGAGGCTTGTCATTTGCAGATGAAGCCTATGCTGCACAGGTTTTAGAACATATCAGCTATTACCGCTTCGCTGCATATCTGAGACCAATGGAGTCCGACAAGACTACACACCAGCTACAGGCAGGAGCATCATTTGAAGATGTCCTTGCAGTATATGAGTTTGATGCAAAACTGAGAGCTTTGGTATTTGATGCCATCCAAAAGATAGAGATTTCTATCCGATCCAAGATGATTCATGAGTTCTCATTGGTGCATGGTGCTTTTTGGTTTTTCAACGAGTCTTGTTTTACAGACAAGCATTGGTTTGTTGAGAGCATGAACGTATTGGAGAAGGAATTGAGCAGAAGTAAAGATGAGTTCATCAAGGAACATATTGCAAAATATGGAAAATCAGAATATCCTCCAGCATGGAAGACATTGGAGCTTGCTACATTCGGAATGACATCAAAGTTGTTCGCCAACTTCTCTGATACAAGACTGAAGAAGAAGATAGCACGTTCTTATGGAATACCTCAGCATGAGATTCTTGAATCGTGGACAGCGGCAATAGGTCCATTGAGAAACTGTTGTGCTCATCATGGCAGACTATGGAACAGAAAGTTTCCAATCACTCCATTGCTTCCATCAAGGATGAGAAAGCCATGGATTACCGAACTTAGCGTTTCCAATAACAAGTTATATGCAGTTCTTTGTTGTGTGGCATATATGGCGAACACAATAGACTGCAACAATACCTTTGCGTCAGATATTACAAATTTGACTAATGCTTATCCTACCATTTCTGTTTCCGCAATGGGATTTCCCGCAGGATGGAAATCTGAACCACTCTGGCAATGACACAAATTATATAATTGTGGCGCCCTCATGCGTATGGTGCCGCGCTCCTTGGCGTTCACCACGAGAGTGTCATCGGTATGTACGCCGCGGAATGTGGTACGGCCGTGGTAGAGGTAGTCGGAACCCTGGCCGAGATCGAAATACAGTATGTTGATGGAATACACCTTTTCGTGCGTAAATCAGCGGAAAGTGGCTTTTTTGTGTTTCCGCTGTTTTACTAACATTTTTCGGCTCCGGGATGCTATAACAATAATGTGAGCAGAATGTAGCACAATATCCGAATAAAAACTACGGATAAAACGGGAAAAGCACAATAAAATCTAACGGAACCGAATATTTGCCCGTATAAAATATACGGATATGGAATAAATTCACTATATTTGCAGTAATAAAATATAACCAGATATGCTTAAAAAGTTCAGCGTTTCCAATTTTAAGGGTTTCGGGACTGAATTGGTGTTCGACCTTACTTCATCCAATGGTTACACATTCAATCCTTCCTGCATCAAAAACGGTGTGGTAAATAATTGTATGGTATATGGCTATAATGGTTGTGGAAAGTCCAATCTGGGCTTGGCTATTTTTGATATTATAGGTCACCTGACCGACAAACATAGAGATTTGCGAAGATATCAAAACTATCTGAATGCCTATTCTACAGATGAAGTGGCAAAGTTTTCCTATGAGTTTCTTTTGGATGGTAGCTTGATTCGTTATGAATACCAGAAAGCGGACTATACCGTAATCGTCTCAGAAACTCTTTGGATTAACGAGAAGGAAGTGGTGGGTTTTGACCGTTCTGACGGCAATACTCGTTTCATTACTACACTGAAAGGCACCGAAACACTTAATAATATTATAGAAGATTCAAGCCTTTCCGTATTGAAGTACATTAAGAATAATACAGTTTTGGCATCCAATGATGAGAACGACGCCTTTGTCCGTTTTTATTCATTTGTAGAGAATATGCTTTTCTTTCGTTCGTTGGAAGATAGAATATATCTTGGTCAAGATGCAGAAATAAAGAGTCCTATCACCTCTGAAATCATAAAACAGAACAAAACACAAGAGTTTGAAGATTTTTTGAATGAGGCTAATGTAAAATGTAAATTGACTGTTGTTGAAACATTAAATGGTAAAGACTTGGCTTTTGATTTTGGTGAAAAAAAGATACTTTTTGCAAATGTCATGTCAACAGGTACCAGTGCTGTGATGCTGTTCTTCTATTGGTATATGCTTATTCAAGAGGCAAAAGTATCTATTGTCTTCATTGATGAATTTGATGCTTTCTATCATCATGATCTTTCAAAACTAATCGTAAAGAAGCTGATGCAGGCAGACATTCAATTTATAGTTACCACCCACAATACTTCGTTGATGAGCAATGATTTGATGCGTCCTGACTGTTATTATCTGATGGGAAATAACAAGATGTTGCCTTTATCCCGATGTACAGACAAAGAATTGCGTGAAGTTCATAATATTGAGAAAATATATAAGGCAGGAGGATTTTATGTCGAATAAATGTAACACTCTTTTTGTTTTTGAAGGAGAAACGACAGAGGGCAATATCGCATCAAAGTTGGAAAAGTGCTTCATGGGGGAGTCTTTAGCCATTAAGTGTGCGTTCTGCGGAGATATTTATCAATTCTATCGTAAACTGAAAGCGGAAAAGTTTTCAGTTGAAATACTTACTATGCTCAAACAACGCAATGAAAAGAATAGTAAGACTCTTGAAGGTTATGACAACGACAGTTTCGCTTATATCTATTTCTTTTTTGATTATGACGGTCATGCAACCAAAGCCGATGACAAACAGATTGTAGAGATGCTTGACTTTTTTAACAACGAAACAGAAAACGGGAAATTGTTTGTTAGTTATCCCATGGTTGAAGCTATTAGGCACTATAAGGACAAAGAGTCTTTCAAAAATTTGATAGTTAAATGCAAGAAAGAGAATTGCCCGAATATTACAGACTGTAAAGAATGTGCAGAATGTTTGGAAGAACCTCATTACAAGACTTTTGTTCCCACAGATAGTGATTTAGCCATTACAAAACTGGACACTATTGAAAAATGGAAAGAGATTATTGATGCCCATTTGTGTAAGGGTAATTTCGTTGTTAATGGGAATTATTCACGCCCGAATGTATTACTGGAGCAATCCGAACTTTTTCAAAATCAGCAACAAAAATATATTTCTCAATCTTGTCCTGTTGTAGCTGTATTGAGTGCGTTCCCTTTATTTATACAAAACTATTATGGTGTAGATAAACTCAATGAGAAATTATAAATCTTGAAAGAGGCACGCCAACAACGCACCTCTGATATTCATGAATTACTTTTACTTTAACGTATGTTAAAGAGAACCCTGACCGCGATTTCCGCACTACGACGCAAAATACGCGATTTTTCGTTTGAAAGGGGAACGCTGACAGTCAGTAAGTTACAGAGATGTTAATTTGTCAATATAGCAGAGAGGCCCTCCTCTTACCCCGGTTAGGCCGTACTCGCATCACGGTTAGGCCGTAACCGCAACGCAACTACGCCGTAAACGGAGTGTAAGGAGGCCCTAAAGGCAAACTTGGGGGACCAAAACGGTGTGCTGACAAGGCAAAAACGGCATTTCCGCCATTCTATTTCGAGAAAAAAGAAATGTTAAATTTTAGGAATTATCATGACAGAAAGACATAACTCTTTGTTATTCGACAGAAAGAATTATGTCTTTATGTCAAAAGAGAAACACGGCGCAGCAAATCATGTCTTTATGTCGAAAGAATTATGTCTTTATGTCGAAAAAAAGGGATGAGACAACCAAAAAACAATCTGATACACTCAAAAAAGCCTCCATCCACACAAATTCACTATCTTTGCACGAAGACAACAGCGACGAGACAAAACCATAATAAAAAACAAAGTCCAAGACACACCATGCACAGAAAATTATCGCTTTTATTGGCAATAGGGATATTCACCACACTGACAGCAACATCGGCCGACGTGCGCCAGAGACTGACATTCGACCTTGACTGGCAGTTCAAGCTATGCCGCGACTCCGCGGATGTGGTGCAAACCCTACGCGCACTCGGCATCAGCGACAACCCACTGTCGGCAACGCCGCAAAATGCCGTCACCACAAAAGTCACCGACGACACCGAACCGGAACAGGCGCAGGTGACGGCAAGCGAAATCACAGCAGGAACGGCCTCCGGACACACAACGCTCCGGCAAGGCAATTTCTACAGCGTGCAAATACCGCACGACTGGAGCGCCGAGCTGCCTTTCGACCCCGCAGTGGGCGGGTCGGCAGGCTATCTGGCGGGAGGACAGGGCATCTATGTGAAGACATTCAGCCTGCCGGCCTCCGCACGCCGGAAGAAAAAGGTGCGGCTGCAGTTCGACGGGGTATACCACCGCGCCACAGTATGGGTGAACGGCCGTCGTGCCGGATACCACGTATACGGATATACGGGTTTCGGGTATGACATAACACCCTATCTCACCGCCGACGGCACGAACAGTATCGTAGTGCACGTAAACCGCGGGGAGCAGTCGAGATGGTACACCGGGTCGGGCATCTACCGCCATGTGTGGCTCGACGTGACCGGCCCCACGCACATCAGGCCCGACGGCGTGTTCGTAACCACGGCCGATGACGGCACCGTAAACGCAAGCGTCGAAATAGACACGGCCGATGCCGACCGCGGCAAACGCTTCGTCATAACGAACACCATACTCGACGCAGAAGGCAGGAAAGTGGCCAAAGCAAGCGAGAGATGGAGCACGGAGCGGCCATACCTCTACACCCTCGTCACACGGCTGAAGACCCCGGGAGGCAAGACTATTGACGAGGTAAGGACACGTTTCGGCTTCCGCGAGATACGGTTTGACGCCGACAAAGGCTTCTTCCTCAACGGCAAGAACATGAAGCTGAAGGGAATGTGCCTGCATCAGGACTGCGGGAGCCTTGGCACGGCCGTACCCGAAGAGTACTGGTTACGCCGTCTGAAAGCACTGAAAGACATAGGGTGCAACGCCATACGCTGCTCACACAACCCGCCGTCGGCAGAATTTCTCGACATCTGCGACTCGCTCGGGCTGCTCGTCATAGACGAGGCGTTCGACAAATGGAAATCGGGCTACTATGCCCCGTTCTTCGACAACTGTGCCGCACGCGACATCGCGGACATGGTAACACGCGACCGCAACCACCCGTCGGTCATAGTGTGGAGCATAGGCAACGAAGTGAGCGAGGCATGGAAAAGCGACGGTGAGGGCACCGGCAGGGCACGCATGCTACACGACATAGTGAAGGGCCTCGACCCCGGCCGCCCCACCCTCGTGGCGTGCCAGCAGGGATTCGAGGACAAGTTCGGCGAGGTGACCGACCTTGTGGGTTACAACTATCTCGAGCCACGGATGGTGGCCGACCACCGCCGACACCCCAAACGCAAGATGATGGTGACAGAGGCATTTGTCTACTACTCCGGACTGCGCGAAGACCTTGTGCGCGACTTTGTGGAGGAGAACCCGTGGCATTTCGTTGAAGAGAACGACTTCATAGCAGGGTCGTTCGTATGGGCCGGTGTCGACTATCTCGGCGAGTCGTCGCCGTGGCCGGCCAAGGGGTGGTGTTCATGCCCGTTTGACATGACGCTGAAGGAGCGTCCGCAGGCGGCATACTATCATACGGCATGGCAGCCGGAGAAAGACTATCTGAAACTCGTGGTGCGCGACAACTGCTTCGACCAGCCCTCCGGCACCGACCACTGGCAGTATCCGCCCATGGCCGACACGTGGGACCTGCCGTACACCGATGCGCGGTGTGTGCAGATACGCTGTTACACCACGTGCGACTCGGTGCAGTTCTTCTTCCCCATGTGGAGCAACCCGCAGCTGCCGCTAAAACCGCGCGTCACCGCCGATTATCCCGACAACTGCATCACCCTGCAGCTGCCGGCACGGCGCGGCAAGGTGCTCGCCATAGGCTATAAAGGCGGAAAGGCCGTGATGCGCGACTCGCTCGTGAATCACGGTGACGTGGCCGGCGCAAGACTCGACTTCGAAGGCGCAGACCGTCTCTCCCCAATCCCTGCGGACATGACTCCGGCTACAGCCGCCGCACATCGCACCACCGCCACCACCCTGCGGCTCACGCTCACCGACAGCCAGGGGCGAATACAGCAGATGCAGCCGCGACGGTTCAGCGTCAGGACAGAGGGGCCGCTGCGGCTTCTCGGCGTGGAGACGGGAGACATGCGCCGCACCGACTCGTGGCGGACGACACAACTGGACACATACTTCGGCGAGGGGCTCATACGCCTTCAGTCGACAACAGAATCGGGTACAGGCCGCGTGATTGTGGAGGTGGAGGGCTTTGACAAACCGCTGGTCAGGGAAGTCACCGTGAAGCAGACGGCTACAAATTAAACGCAAAGACGCTGAGGCGCAAAGATTTATTTTTTCGGAACACAGAGGCACAGAGAATTTTTTGAAACGCAAAGACCTCA
This sequence comes from uncultured Prevotella sp., assembly GCF_900549175.1. GTDB lineage: Bacteria > Bacteroidota > Bacteroidia > Bacteroidales > Bacteroidaceae > Prevotella. Next base: position 29,172 of record NZ_URNN01000022.1, read on the forward strand.
AAGACGCAAAGATTATTGCTTTGAAAAAGAAAAATCTCTGTGTCTCTGTGCCTCTGTGTTCCGAAAATAAACCTTTGCGTCTCAGCGTCTTTGCGTTTTGATAAAAAACTCTGTGTCTTCGCAATTCAACCGTTCTCCTCAAGATACCACTTGGAGTACTCCACATAGTGGGCGGCAAAGCTCTCAGCCTGGTCAGGACGAGTATTCTTGATGAACTTGGCAGGAACGCCGCCCCAAATCTCGTGCGCCCCTATCCTGGTGCCTTGCAACACCAGTGCCCCGGCGGCCACCACGGCACCCTCGCCCACCTCGCAATGGTCGAGCAGGGTGGCACCCATGCCGACGAGCGCACCGTCGTGGATGGTGCAGGCATGTACGGTGGCATTGTGGCCTATCGACACGTTATTGCCTATGACGGTGGGGCCGGTGGTGTTGGTAACGTGTATGCACGCACCGTCCTGCACGTTGACGGCATTGCCCATCGTTATGGGGGCCACGTCGCCACGCACCACGGCATTGAACCACACCGAACACTCGTCACCCATCGTCACCTCGCCCACTATCGTGGCGTTCTCGCTGAAATAGCACTCACGCCCCCACTTGGGGGTGAGACCCTTTATTGATTTTATCAGAGCCATACTATTTATTATTTT
>NZ_URNN01000023.1 GCF_900549175.1 uncultured Prevotella sp.
CAATGCGGAGTTTGTCGTCATGCCCGAAATCCTCGCCGCCTTCAAGGCCAACCCGACGGCATGGCAGAACTTCATGACCTTCCCCGCGCTCTATCAGCGCGTCCGTATCGACAACATACAACGGAAGAAAGCATGCCAAGAGCTGTTCGACAGCCGTCTGCAAAAGCTCATCGAGGCCAGCGAACGCGGGGAAATGATTGGCGACTGGCACGACTGCGGCCGCCTATTAGACTATTAAACACCATGAGAATTATCCTGCCGAGTAAAGAGCTGCGCCCGTATGTGCGCTATTACTGGATGCTGAAGAGCGATGAGCCTTTCAGCGTCCTGACATTCCCCATCGGCTGTCCGCAGATTATATTCCACCGCAAGTCGCCGCTGTATATTCCCGAACTCAAAAGTTTCCAAAACACTTTTACCATCAGCGGACAGGTGAACTTCCCGGCACACATCCAGTCTGACGGAAATCTGGACATGATAGTGGCGGTATTCTATCCGCATACCGTCGGGATGTTCATCGGCACGCCGCCCTCGGCTTTCTACAATCAGGAGATTTCTGGCTATGATATAGAGAACCGGCAGCTTAACGACGTTGCCGCAAGGATTTTTGATTGTAAAAGCGGCGGAGAGCCTATTGGCATACTTGAGAAGTGGCTGCTGACAAAGATAAATCCTAATCTGAATATGCAAAGAATAGCCAGTTTGATAGGAGAGCTTATGCGCACACCGTCGGTCTCGGTAAACATCCTTGCTGGCAAAGCTTGTTTGAGCAGGAAACAGTATGAGCGGGTGTTTCGCGAGCAGGTGGGCATGAACCCGAAGGAATATGCCCGCGTGGTAAGGTTTCAGAAAGCAATGCGGATGTTACAGATTGGTTCGCGTGATTATGCTTACATCGCCCATCACTGCGGCTATGCCGACCAGTCGCATTTCATCCGCGACTTCAAGGCAATGAGCGGACACACGCCTAAGTCGCTGCCGGATTATTGCGTGCCATATTCCGATTTGTTCACCTGTCCTGCGTGAATGTCCCTTTTCTTCTATCGCACATAAAAGCTATCGCGTAATTTTGCATCAAAAAAAGATGATGCAAGAAATGAATCCGGCGGAGACAACACGTGCCTACGCCTTTGAGATGTGGATGAAAGCCCCGATGCCGATGGTTACGCTGTTTCGAACCATTGATGTGAGTAATCTGCGGAAAATCAGCCGGCGCAATGGCTTGAAGTTCAATATGCTGATGTGCTGGTGCATAGGCAGGGCTGCCAGTCAGGTAAAAGAATTCTATATGCTGCCCGTCGGCGACAGGCTTGTCCGTTATGACTCAATAGCAGTCAACACCATTGTAGCCAACAAAATGGGGGAGGTCAGCTCGTGCGACATTCCTTTTTGCAATGACTTGGCCGAGTTCAACCGCAGTTATCTCCGTCTGACGCGGCAGGTGGCAGAGTCGTGCGAGAACCACGACATCGCCGACAGCATGGTTATCGGCACGTCGGCATTGGCTCAATACGAAATAGACGGGGCCGTGGGAATGTACAGCGGCGTGTTCAACAATCCGTTCATGATATGGGGGCGTTACCGCAGAAGCTGGTTCAAGACATTATTGACCGTATCATTCCAGTTCCATCACACTCAGATGGACGGTGCCCATGCCGCCCGCTTCCTCGATTTGCTTCAAAATGAGATTTATTCGATGAAAGGCCGCGCCCGCTTCTGATTGGCATCAGAGCGAAAAAACGTCAGGCAAAGGCAAAAGCGGGAATATTCATTTTCCCATCGCCTTTCGCCTGTTTTCCATAATCCGATCGAAGTTGTCCTGCCCCCAACTTATCAGGGCTTCGACATGGGGAAGCAGCGTGTTGCCCAACTCCGAGACCGTGTATTCCACTCGGGGCGGAACGTCGGGAAACAGCCGGCGGCTGATGATGCCGTCTGTAGTGAGCTGCCTGAGCACCTGCGACAGCACCTTCTCCGATACAGACGGAATATTGCGGTAGAGTTCGTTGAAACGCACCGGCTCGTTCTCCTTTATCTTCACAAGAACGACCAGCGCCCACTTGTTGCCAATCCATTCGAGCATGGGGGCGGCCTTGCAGTATCCGTAGTCTAACTTTTTTGCCATTTCTGATTGTGCGGAACCCGCTTATAATGAGCAAAACTAACTTTTGGGTAAGGGTCAAACCTTTCGGTAAGTTATTGCTACATAGATGATTATTGCCTAATTTTGCGGTTGCAAAGACAGTGCAAACGAGTGAAATGAAAGTTTACTTTCAAATTTCCAAGTGCAGCCTGTCTTCTGCAAATTTACAAAAAAAATCAGAATCATGGAATATCCGCAATTACATTTCACCGGTCAGGTATGGCGTCCGCCCTACGAAGCGAGTTCACAACTGTTACAGATAACCTCGGGCTGCACATGGCACAGATGCAAGTTCTGCAGCCTGTATCACGGCACCCCGTTCCGCATGTCGCCCATCTCCGAGGTAGAGGAAGACCTCCGCGTCATCAGGCAGTGGCAGCCCCGCGCGCGCCGCGTCTATCTCACAGGCGCAAATCCCTTTGCCCTGAGCTACAACCACCTGATGGACATTGCCATTCTGCTCAGGAAGTACCTGCCGCACATGGAGTCATTCGGAATGTTCGCGCGAGTGACGGACATTGCCCCGAAGAGTGTCGAAGAACTGAAAAACCTGCGTCACATGAAGCTCGACAGCATCAACATCGGTATGGAGACGGCCCACGACCCGACGCTCGAACGAATGGACAAGGGCTACCGCGCGGCCGACATCCTCGCCCAGCTCTCGAAACTCGACGAGGCCGGAATACGCTACAACCTCTTCTACCTCAACGGACTGGGCGGCAAGGGGCGCGGAGTCGAAAGCGCCGAGGCAACCGCCGAGGTCATCAACAGGCTGCACCCGTGCATCCTAAACATCGTCTCGCTGACGGTCTTCCCCGAATCACGCTTGTATCAGGAGGTTATCGACGGCACGTACGAAGAGGAGCCGGAAATAGAGCGGCTCGTTGAGATGCGCACGCTGGTGGAACGGCTGAAGATAAAGGTGAACATCCTCGGCCACCACGTATCCAACACGGTGCCCGTCACCGGCGCACTGCCGTACGACCGAGCGGCCATCCTCAGAGAGCTTGACAATGCGATAGCCCGCTTTCCCGAGGCTGAGCTGAAGGACTACCGCAACAGGATATGGCATCTGTGAAGACGCCATATCCTGCTACATTTCCCGCTGAAAACCTTGCTATATCCCGGAAAGAAAAAAACTATGGATTGTCCTTGTTTATCAGATTCACAACCACCTTCACCATCACATCCTTCTCCTCGGTACGGCTCTCGGCAATCATCAGGGTTAGTGCCACGAGCGTGTTGTCGGCTATACGCTTGCGTCCGTCTGCGGAATAGAGAATGCCGTTCTTCTCCATGAACCACAGGAAGAGCATGGCGGCAATACGCTTGTTGCCGTCGCTGAACGAGTGGTTTTTCACTACGAGATAAAGCAGCATGGCGGCCTTTTCCTCTACCGAAGGATAAAGGTCCTCGCCGCCGAAAGTCTGGTAAATCTGTCCGATACTGCTCTTGAACGAATCATCCTTCTCATTGGCAAACCACCGGCTGCCGCCAAACTTTTCCTTCAATGCGTTGATGGCCCTCATGGCATTGTCGTAGGTGGCGCGGAACGGCTCCTCACGGGTCGTCTTCTCAATCCGAAGCGACTGGTAGTCATAACGGTCGAGGGTATCGAGGGCATAGACATAATCGGCAATGACACAGAACAGTCCCGAATATTCTCCCTCCGACACCTTGTCCTGAAGCGTGAGGGCACGCGACATCAGGCGCACCACATCCTTCAGCTCGTCGTAGTGGTCGAGCCGTCGCCGGTCTATGGCATAGCCTTTGATGAGGTATTGCTTGATTAGTGCCGTCGCCCAAATCCTGAATTTAGTGCCATTGACGCTCTTTACCCTATAACCGACAGAGATTATAACATCAAGGTTATAATATGTTGTCTCATAGACTTGGTCTTTGTCCACACCCATATGTGCAAATTTTGCACATGTGATATTCTCATCCAGTTCACCCTCCCTGAAAATGTTTCTGATGTGTCGGGTTATCACGGTTCTGTCCCTTCCGAAAAGTTCTGCCATCTGGCTTTGTGTCAGCCACACGGTATCCTTTTCCAACTTCACTTCAAGCCGGGTGTTGCCGTCGTCAGTAGTATAAAGCACTATCGACGAACCGTTATTTGCGATTATCCTATTCTCTGCCATACCAGTTTCTCCTTATTCTCTGTATTCTGTTCCTACCGCCCACAAAGGTATAACATTTCTTACAGAAAACCTCGCGATGTTGTCCGCAAAATACCTAAATCGTATTTATAATCAGAATATTGCGGAGATAAGGCCGCTTCGTCACAGACAAACACCATTCATGCCAACGGGGAACGGATGTACCGGATGTAGGATGTCCGGTATATTCGTCCGAAAAGGTGTACCGTCATGGCGATTATTCGTCCGAAAAAGTGTAGTACGCAGATGCGCATCTTCCGGAATAAAGATGCGCATCTTTGAAACGAGTATATCAATGCTTTAAGAAAACGGGCCGTTTGCGGGTGACAAACGGGCCATTTGCGGGTGGGGCTTGAGCATCAGCTTCTTCTCGTGCATGAGGCGATAGAAACGGGCACGCCCGGGGCGGGACGGCTTCGGGAAAGACCTCCTTTATCATGAGGTGGAGTTTGTAAGCACCTATGCATGAATCCTCCCAGCGGATGGACTCCACGGCATGGATTATCTCACGCTCGCACAAGACACGCTCATCACGCACATGGCGGCTACGGAGTAATCCGGAGTAAACAGCGCCAACAACGATACAAAACAATACGGAATACCCCCTTGACAAAATCAAACATTGCTATATATCCAATGAGGTTTGTGATATGTCAAAGAGAATATTCCTTCCAACCTTTTATTTACCGTTCCAATCTTCCCATTCCGATTTCGGGAAGCCGTATTTTTCACGTATTTGTTTCATCGACCGTTGAATGCTTTTACGTTGATTGTCATCATATCTATCTCTGAAAGTGCTCATATCAATCAGTTGAGATACATAATCGTTATAAGTATTTCTATTAAACATCTCGTTTTGCGCAGAAGCTGCCGTTCCTGATTTTTGCTTTACCTTCTTTTGATTTTTCCCTTGCCCTACTTTATTTGTCTGCAATGAGGGTGAAGGTTGCAGACTACGTAATTGTACCAAATTATTGGCCAGTTGTAAGACAGAAGATATTCCTATCATAAACGGTGATGTTTCATTGTTTTTCAGGCTTTCCAATGTCTTTCTCATGCGTTCGACATTCATTTGAGCCTGTTCAAAATCGGGATTGAGTTCTGCCGCTCTTTCATAGAAAGGCAATGCCCGGCTATAATGAAAGTTCTGATTGCCTTTATTTATAGCCGCGCTTATGCTTTGCCCGATTTTTTTGTTGATGCCGTGCCCTTTCTTGTATACATAATTTGCAGGAGTATAGGACTTTTCGGCTTTAACGCCTTTGTTATTCTGCAATATACAAGCTATTCCATACGTACCATCAGCATCCAATGAACATATCCAATTTTCCAACATTGATTTTTCTTTCGATGTTTCTTCCATCTGCATCCAATCCACTAACATTTGGTTGACAATCGGGTTGCGCATATTCCCGTCATGTCCAATAACAGACTTATATCTGTCAAACATGACAACAATTGAATCTCCCTCAATACGTGCAGTATCTAATGAATGAAGCAAGTATTCCTCTTTCTCGTTTATTATAAAATACACGCCTCCCCGTTTTAGCAGGTATATATTATCAGAAAAACGAGTTGTGCGGTCTTCTTCAAAAATAGTGGGCGTGTATTCATAATGTTTTGCCTTAGCAGTTATTTGTGCTATCCATTCATCAAAACCCATTCCGCAGGAAAGGTGGAGAGCCATATTATTGTATAACAGCCTTTGGTTACCAACAGGAAGTTTCAAAAGGTAATAATATGCCTTTTCTTTATCTTGCTTAACCCCATTTCCTAAAGCAAAACATTCGACCAATTTTATGTATGTACTGGGGAAATGGTGATGTTTCGGATGTGCTTCTACACGTTTTATGGCTTCTGCATAATTTCTTTGGCAGCCTTTGCCTTCTATGTAGAGTTCTGTTAAATAAGGAGAATAAGCTCCCCATTCCTCCATAAGAGAGAAATAATCAAAAGCTTTTTTGAAATCAAACGGTTCTTGGAGATGTAATATCCCTAAACATCTGGCAGACAGAGGAGACTTCATGGATATGCCTTTATTCAAATATTCCAAGGCCTCAAGTTTCTTATCGTATAAAATGCGTTTGTAATTCGGATAATTTTTCTTTATATCGTAAATCAAAGCACAGGCATCGCCATATCCGCTTTTCATGGCTTTCTCATACCATTTAACAGCCGATTTTCCACATTCCTTCGCTTGTTTGTATAGGTTCTTTTCTTTACCCGGATTCAGATATTCATATTTCCCCATAAGAATCATTGCTATAGGATTGCCTTTTTTTGCCGATTTCTCGATCAGTTTGATAGCAGCTTCTTGGTTCGGTTGCTTTACAAAATTATCATCTTTCAAAGTTACAATCTGTCCAAAAAAACTCCTCTCCTTAGCAGGCATATTATGCATCCCCAACATCCACAAGGCATTACTATCGCCTTTTTTTGCCTTCTCTTCTATCTCATCAGAGTATTCAAACACCGTCAATAGACTTGGATAATTGTTTACATTCTTAGCCAACAGATTACCTGTATTAAGAAGTAAAACAATAGCAATTAAACAATGGCGCATTTCTATAAAATGCAATTTATGCATTTCTCGAATAGATAAAACGTAATACATTTCTTTAATTCTCTGTCTTTGTTTCATTAGTTAATTTATTTTTCGTAACTGCTCACCTATAGAAAAATAGCTTTCCCTTAGGTAAGTAGTTACCCGTTACACAATATTTTAAATTATTACAAATATCCTGATGTCGCATGCTATTAGTATCTGCTAAAAGTAATTCCATAAGAATCGCTCATAACTTGAAGACAATCACCCAACGCAAATTCAAGCATATTATACTGAGATAAATCCTCGTTAGCACGTTCGACAAAATACTCGTCTATACCCTTCTTATAACCGATATATTTCTTATCAATGGTATCTAATTCTTCTCCTTTTGCATTATAAAGTTTACATGTTATTGTAATTACCAATGTATCTCCATTATTTTCCTCGTTTACTTTAAAAGCAGATACCAGTATTAAAGACTTTCCAGAATTGTTCTTTGAATAATAAAGCCAACCATGACTTGAAAAATAAAATATCTCACGTCCTAATTTATCGTATAAAACAGAGCCTTTTTCTAAAAATCCATAACTATTGTATTCAGATGGACCAAACTTAAAACAGCCAAAATAAGTAGATAAAAGAGCAAGACACAAAGAAACAGGAATAAAAATCCCCGGATAAAAAAATGCAGATTTCTTTTTACAGTAGCAAATTAATGTTATCGCAAAAAGAATAATAGAAAAAGCTGTAAAAAAACAACCTACATATGTAGGCGATGTCTTTAAAACAGCACTTATTAGAGGTATTATAAAGAAGCCTATAAATCCTCCCATTACGATTATGACAAAATATCCTATAGTCCACAATAAATATTTCATACTGATTTTCTTTTAAAGATTGATTATATTCCTAATGGCCCACCATAAAACAAATGTGACAATATAAAATGAGATAATGAAACGATGTTGCAAAAACGAGCGCATTTTTGTAGCTAATTTATTCTTGATGAAAGAAGTAAAAATCACCCCAATTCCTATCGGTAATGATATAAGCATATACGGATTATACATTAAACCGTTATAAATGTTACCATGTAACAATTGATGAACTCCCCTCAAACAACCACAAGCAGGACACTTATAACCTGTGATTTTATAGAAAATACATTTAGGCATCCACAAAGAATGTTCAGGATTAACCTTATATACCATGATTAGCATATAAATAAGAACAGCTATACCAACTACTTTCAATAGCATTCCTCTTTTCACAGGATTACATTAAATGAGATTTGTATTATATGAATAAAAAGCCAAGTAACATAGTGACAAAGTAACCGATAATGCCTAAGACAGCACCACCTATTGAACAATAAAGTGCAACTTTTGATGCAGTTTGAGCTTCGTTAAATGCTCCTTGTTCATACAGGCTGTTCACTCTGTTAGAATAAATTACTCCTATTATTCCAGCAGGAAGACAACATAAAATTGTAGTAAGAATAGTCCATACCAAATAATTATCAGGACGATTCGGTTTTCCTTGGTTATTTTGCATCTGATTGTAATTATTCCAATTTTGTGCAAAATTACTCTCTTGATTCTGACCGCTAAAATGATTTTCCATTATAGTAACTTTTATATCTGCCCTCCAGCTACCACAAGGGCGGTCGTTAAACTACGAAGCGTGGAACTGCAATGCCACGTTCTAAGTCGGAGGTCGTAGGAATAACCTTTATTCAGAGTATGGTAATAGCAGCCCACGCTATAGCGTGAGAAACCATTACGCCTTTCCCTCTGAATAGTCTTGAATTTCCTACGTTCCCGACTTCGAGATAAGCATAACGCTTCTTTCTTTTCTATATGTCTTGGAAAGAGTTACTCATTCCGGATGCAAAGTTACAACAAAAGATTTCGACAGCAGCAAAAAATAGTATAATAAATTAGACTTTCTGCTGTTTTTTACTTGTTTCTCACCTCTAAACAGCCATAATGTCTATTATATCAGACTTTGAAGAAACATTGAAACAGGCAACAACCATGCGGAGACACGGAACAACGCGGAACGACAGACGGGCTGAGGGCAAGGCACACGATAATTAGTGTATCTCTCTTATATGGAGGAAATTTTCTCAAATAAAAAGTTTACCTTTGCAGGGTATGGCCGAACATGCGGCACAATTATAAAATTCAAACAAACATAATATGTCATCAATACGTGTCTTGACAATCGCACTTTTCATGCTGCTTACGTGCGCCGCCCGCATGGAGGCACAACAATTAATAGAGGCGCAATTAATAGAAGCACAATCGATGGAGGCACAATCAATGGAAGCGCAGGCGGACGAATTTCTGAGAAATATGCCGGCGGGACTGCAGCACAGGCAGACGCAGGCCATCCTGAAAGCGATAGAGGGCGACAACGGCGAACTGACGGCTGTGCGCAACTCGCGCAACACCGAGCCAGAGTATTCCGACAACGTGGCGACAAGGATGCTCACGGAGACCATGCGTATATATGAGCCGAAGGACGGCAGCGCCGGGCGGCTCCCCGTGCTGCTCTATCTGCACGGCGGCGGGTGGACCTTCGGAAGCATCAACAGTTGCGGACGGTTCTGCAACGCCATGGCCGCGTCGGGCAAGATGAGGGTCGTTGCACTCGACTACCGGCTGGCTCCCGAACATCCGTATCCGGCGGGACTTGACGACTGTATCGGTGCCGTGGAATATATCATCGGGCATGCGGACAGCCTGCTTATCGACACGGGCCGCATCACCATCGGCGGCGACAGTTCCGGAGGAAACCTTGCGCTGGCCACGGCCTTGTCAGGACGGTGCCGCGACAGAATACACTCCCTCGTGCTGTTCTATCCCGTGACCAAGGCTTTCGACGACGGTTCGGAATCATGGCGGCTGTATGGCGAGGGCTACGGACTGGACGCACGGATTATGGAGGCCTTCAACCGGGCATATACGCTCAGGGCCGATGCCCATTCGCCGGCCATCAGCGTGGGCTTATGCAGCGATGCCGAACTTCAGGCCCTTCCCAAGACTCTGATCGTTGCGGCCGGAAGGGACATCCTGCGCGACCAAGGCAAGGAACTCGCGGAGCGGATAGGCGGCAAGGCCACGCGGATTGAATACAGTGGCGCGGTCCATCTGTTCATCACCGTGCCGGGGCAGGAGGAGGCGTTCGGCAGGGCTGTCGGCGATGCCGTAAGATTCATGGAATGATTTGGGCAAAATTATTGCACAGTATGTCCGTAATACGGAAAATATAGAATGATTTGGGCAAAATTATTGCACAGTATGTCCGTAATACGGAAAATATACTTACCTTTGTTGACTGTAACCAACATTCGTTTCCGGCGCTGTATCTTCACGGTACGGACTGGGCAACAGAGGATTAACCGTATGAATATGAAAAAACTGATTGTGCCGCTCGCGGCGCTTGTCTGCCTGCTTCTTGCGGCCTGCGACAAGGATGAGATTGTCCGCCCTCCGATGGAGTGGACGTATGAAATTCTGACACCCGGGAGTGTCGAGTACGAGGGCGGCTCTGTGGGATGGGCACCCCAATATAACTTCAGGGCGAACGGTTTGGAGGGCGACATCGTGATGACCTGCACGAACTACGATGTGCTGAACCTCACACAGGGCGACTCTTACACCTACGACTGCGGATGGGCCACGGTGAAGGTGGAGGGGAACCGGCTGAGAATACATTTCCCGTACGACTGCTCGGGCGCGACAGAGGCATCGGAAACGATCAGCGTATCGGGCAGCAACGGGTCGCAAAAGGCGGTGAGCACCGTCTGCCTTACCCGTACCTTCGACAGTGAGGGGCGGCCGGAGCCTCCACGGCCCGATGGGAGCGGGTTCAGGCTGACGGTGGCGGGATTCAGGCCCTTCATGCGGATAGACAGTCCGCTGCCGGCACCGCTCGACCTTGTGACGTTCAGAATCACCGACGCCGACGGCAAGTTCACCTCCGTGGGATTCCCGGAGTTCACGCAGCATTACGACTCCATCGTGTGGAGCGCCGACGGCCTGCCCAATACGTTACGAATCTACGAGAGCAGCGCGACGGAGCACGAGACGGAAAAGCACCTGTCTGCGCAATGGAGCTCGCACTTCTTCAAGGGCGGCACGGTAAGGCACCGCCTCAGGGGCTATCGCGACGGAAAGGTTGAACACGAGTCCACGCTCGACCTGACGCTGTACGAACGTGACTTCATGGGGCTTGAATGGGGACCGGTGGTGTTGCAGAATCCGCAGAACCTCACGGCCTACTGCCTGTTGGACACGGAGCATGAGTATCAGTTGAACGATATCGTGGCAAAGGACGGCCATCCGTTCTCAAGGATTATTCCCGTGAACCACCGGCTGCTTCCGGAGGCCGACTTTCCCGCCGTGGCGTCAAGGGCCATCACGACGCTGATGGCGGACAACGTGGGCGAGGGGCAGAGCGCCAAAGGCAAGGAGCAGCTCTTCAGATGTCTGCCCGAAGCGGGCGTGGAGGCCGTGAGGTATTGGGAGAACAAGACCACCCGCATGCTGTTGCTGCACCAGCGCGCCGACGACCCCGACGAGCCTGTGCGGGAGAGCTATTATCTGCATGTGGAGCCGAAAGGAGGCTATTGACTTGTAACTTTAAACTTGTAACATGTAACTTTAAACATGTAACTTGTAACTTTAGACTTTAGACATTGAACCTTCAGTTTTCAAAGATGGATACAAAGAAACTTATATCGCTGCTCGTCATGGCACTGTGCGTGGCCATTATACCCGCAGCCTGTTCGGACGGGGACAACGGCGACGGCACCGGCGAGCCGGATCCGGTGACGCAGAAAGGCTATAGATACACCGGAATATTCGACGTGACGGTCGACCACGCCATAGAAGCCGGCGACAAGACCGGCGTGGAGGCCGACCTCAAGGCCAATCCTCCGCTGCCTCAGGGCGCGCCATACCGGTATCGATACACCATACAGCGCTATGCCGCCGCGCTGCCGCCGTCGGTAACGCTCACGTACGCCGACGGCAACGGAGATGAGGTTGTAGGGCTTGTGACGCAGACGAGCAAAGACCCCGGAATGATGCCCGACACATACAGGCTGCTCCCGCCCGCAACATCCGTCTCGGGCTGTATGGAATGGCGTGTGGAGACGGGCGGCATCGTCCTGCCGTACGACGTGTTCATCCATACGCCCGTCCCGTCAAGTTTTGCGGGTTCGTATATCTATCTTTACGAAGACCTCACCGGAAAATACCAGCAGATGTTCCCCGATGCAGACGTCACGGCCGTGGTGCGCCGACAGACGCTCACGTGCAAGTCGTGGGAAAGGATAATTCTTGAGTGAAGTATTTTAGGGGATTATGAAGAGGGTGTGTCAAAATGCAAGGGAAGCGACTTGTAGCCATTTTGCAACACCCCCATGTCTATTATCCGAGTTGTTCACGGATTTTATCGATAGTCAGACCTGTTGCCTGTGCAACGGCCTCCAGCGCCATTCCGGAATTCACCATGTTCTGTATCATCGAACGTAACAGTGCGCTTTGCTCTGCTATTTGCGCGTGTTGTTCCGCTATCTGCGACTCTTTCTCAGCTATCTGCGCATGTTGTTCAGCAATCTGCGACTCCTTCTCAGCTATCTGCGACTCTTGTTCCGCAATGATTTTGTCACGGTTCATGATAGCGGTATCACGGTTCTCGATAGCCATGAAATACTCGTCCTCCACGTTCATGTCCTGCCGCAGCTTTGAGTCCGAGGCGGCGGCGAGCAGGCGGCGGAGGATGTACATCATGTCCTCGTCGCCGGCATAACGCTCCTCGTCAAGCGTGAGCACCTGACGGTTGTGCCGGTCTTTCATTGTCTGGTCGAACACGCTCAGCACACGTTCAAGACGGTTGTTCACCTGACCGCGCAGCAGCGGTATCTGCACGATGATGCTGTCGTGTATCAGGCTGTCTACAAACGGGTCGGGCAAGCCTTTGACAACCTCAGCGCCGTTGTAATCGAACGACTTGTGACTGACATAGAGCACAGGCTCCTCGATGTCGCCTACACGGTGGCCCAGCAGATATACCGCCACCATCGGTATGGCATGGCCGTCGCGGTTGTCCTCCGCGGGAATGTTCTCCGGATTGGCATACTGCGCGCCGAGATACTGGCGGAAGCGTAGCGTCTCCGTCTCTAACCACGTCTTCTGCAACTCTATCAGTATAAGGTGGCAGCGGCCGTCCGACTCCTTCACCTGCGCCGCGAAGTCGATGCGGAACATGGAAATCTTGTCGCGCGAGCCGTTGGTGTATTCATGACGGCGTACGTGAACCTCGACCACCTCCTTCTTCAGCAGTGCCGAGAGCAGCGTCCGCGCGATGCGCTCGTCCTCGATGAGGTACTTGAATACGGAATCGTATATCGGGTTGGCAATATGTATCATCATACCGGTTTTCTTTTGGTTTTTGCAAATTTATATAAAAATCCCGAATTATAAGCCAGTCGCGATAAAGAAAATAATTTTTCTTTATAGAAATGACTGTTTAACGGCCAAATACAAGAATGTGTCCCTACCATGCGCCATATAATTATTTTGATACATCCCCAACATAATATGTCGCATGGTATGATATTCCTAAAACCATGAAATCATATAGCATGAATTAAAAGCACAACAGCACACCTTCCAGCTCCAACAGCTTGCGCTTGGCGTCAAGTCCGCCGCCGTAGCCCGTCAATGAACGGTCGCTGCCAATGACGCGGTGGCATGGGGCGAAGATGGAAATAGCATTCGCGCCGTTGGCGTTTGCCACCGCGCGCACGGCCTTGGGCATGCCTATCCGCCGCGCCATCTCTCCGTAGGATATGGTCTGCCCGAAGGGAATCCGCAGAAGCTCGTTCCATACCACCTTCTGGAAGTCCGTGCCGACGAACAGCAGCGGAACGTCGAACACGCGGCACCGTCCGGCAAAATATTCGTCGAGCTGTGCGGCAGCCCGCTCAATAACATCCGATGTACCTTCCTCAAACACTGCGTCCAATATGCGTTGCAGCCGCCGGTCGACATGTCCGCGGTGTTTCTCCACCTGCCAGTCGCACAGGCACAGCCTGTCGCCAGACGAGCCAAGCGTCAGCACGCCGCATGGCGATTCGTATTGCTTAACCTTGATAATATTTTTCTTTCTCTTCGTCTCCATACAGATTCTTTTGCTTTGGCGGCAAAGATAAGATAAAAACACGAGATCAAGCCCTATAGGATGAAGAAAGTGGCAGTAAATTAACTACAGCGTGAAATCCGCCACAACGTGAAAATTATTATATGTCCCCTTTGTTCTATCCCGCAACTAATAATCATCATAACTTTGCATCTGATTTTAAAACAGTAAAGACTATGAGTATGAAAGAAGTTAACCCGCAGGAGACCACGCGGGCCGATGCCTTCAGGATGTGGATGGCCGTGCCGATGCCGATGGTAACGCTCATCAGGACGATAGACGTGACGCGGCTCATACGCATCAGCCGTCGCAAGAGACAGAAGTTCAACATGCTGATGTGCTGGTGCATCGGGCGGGCGGCAAGTCAGGTGAAGGAGTTTTACATGCTGCCTGTCGGCGGACGGCTGATGCAGTATGACGGCATAGCGGTAAACACCATAAAAATTTTCCTCCGCTATCGCGCCACATAGCTTGACAGTGGAGGAAAACATCACCTTACCACTCCACCCTATCGCCGAGTATCACACCGTCGGCGGCATCATCGACCGTGAACGTCGCGCCGCGGTACTGCACGCATAGCATCACGAGTGGCTCTGTGCCGTTGTTGCGCACGCTGCGCCTGCCATCGGGAGCCACGCGCACCACACTACCCTCGCCCACCGGCACAATCTGTCCGTCAACCTGAAACTCACCCTTTCCGGCGAGGAAGAAATACAGTTCCTCGTGCTGCTTGTGGGTGTGGAGGAATCCCGTCTCCGTGCCCGGCTGGAACACCTGGAACGAGAAATCGCCGCCCGTGGCACCCGCCGCCGCGCCGCCGAACACCTTGCCCAGTATCTTCACTTCCGGTCCGAGTTCAAGCACATAGTCACCGAGTTCGTTCAGACGGCCAACGCTGACGGCCGTGAAGTTCTTTGCTTCCGCAATCTTTTCAATCTGTTTCATAATCGTTGTTTTTATTGGTTTATAATTTATCGTTTCAATTTTAATTTTACTACCTTTGCAGCGCGTTACCGCTGTATTTCAACGGTGCAAAGTTACGAACTATTTATCTATTACGCAATAAGTTACAGAGAGGTGGGTAAGTTACCAAAAACTCACTCTTGGTGAACGACAACAAGTTACGATGGCAAAAAAATCAGAAAAAAATTCAATCATTGAGATATGCCCCATCCGGAACGTCGTCGCACGCTTCGGCAACAAGTGGGCTCTGCTCGTCATCCTCATCCTGAGCGAGAACGGCAGCACGCGCTTCAACCAGCTCGGCAAGCTCATCCCCGACATATCCACGAAGATGCTCGCCGGCACGCTCCACACACTCGAAGCCGACGGACTGGTCAGGCGCACGGTATTCCCCGAAGTTCCAATCCGTGTGGAGTACGAGCTTACGCCAACGGGCCATTCGCTCGTACCCATAATCCGCCAGCTCACCGACTGGGCGCTGCAGAACATGAAGTCGATAGTGACGCACAGAAAGAAGTTTGAGGCGGACGGGAAATAAATTCACGAAATCATCTTCAGCCCCACAACGGAAGCTATCAGCGTGGTGATAAAGAACATACGCCAGAATGTGGCCGGCTCGCCGAAGATGAATATACCCACGAGCACCGTGCCGACAGCGCCGATGCCCGTCCAAACGGGATAGGCCGTGCCCAACGGCAGAGCATGGGTGGCACGGGCAAGAAGCCCCATGCTGGCAATGGTAAATACGAGAAAGCCGCCCATCCATGCCCACCACTCCATTCCGGTGACAGCCTTGGCACGACCGAGACAATAGGTAAAACCGACTTCGCAAAGTCCTGCGACAATCAATATTATCCAGTTCATAAATGCTGTAAAAAAACGAAAAAATCCTCTTGAGGGCTGCAGCAATACCCGGCGTCTCCTTCCCGAGGCGGGTGCAAAGGTACATAAAAAACCTGAAATCTTTATATTGTCTTCAACTGTTTTTCCTGTAACTTATTATCGCTATTGTCCACACCACGACGGCATAGCCTGCCAAGGCGAAGAACTGTCCGCTCAGGTCGTACAGCGTGCTTCCCTTGAGATAGAGCGACCTCATCACCTCTATGAAATAACGCAGCGGATTTACCATCGTGACGGCCTTTGCCCATGCCGGCATGCCCGCTATCGGGGTAAGCAGGCCGCTGAGCAGGATGAAGATGACCAAGAAGAAGAACATGACCAACGCCGCCTGCTGTGTGGTGTCGGAATAGTTGGAGACAATCAGACCGAGGCAGGAGACCACAAGGATGAACAATGTGGCGAAAAGGAATATGAGGGCAATGCTGCCCGACGGCACCTGGCCGTAGATTCCCTTTGCCAGCAGCATGGAGTAGGCAAGTATGAGCAGCCCGACACACCAGTATGGGATAAGTTTGGAGAATATGAACTCAAAGCGCCCCACGGGAGTGACATTTATCTGCTCTATGGTGCCTTTCTCCTTCTCGCCCACGATGTTAAGTGCAGGCAGAAATCCCACGATCAGCACCAGCAGCATTGACATCAGTCCGGGCACCATGAAGGCCTTGTAGTCCAGCTCTGTATTGAACATGTAGCGCGGCTCCACATCGAAGTGCGCCATCCTTACCGCCCCGTCAGTCAGTCCGTGCTCCTCACGCAGACCGGCGGAATAGTCGGCGATAATCTGCGACAAGTAAGACGTGCCCAACCCGGCCTTCACGCCGTTCACCGCGTTGGCGGAAATCATCACCCGGCTGACACCGTCGCACACCAGCCTGCGCTCGAAGTCAGGCTCTATCTCGATGATGAAATCCACCTGCGCGCGCTCCATCGCCTGCAGTCCCTGCCTGTAGGAAGACGACACGTCGGTGAGCATGAAGTATGCCGAAGCCGCCAGCTTCTGCACAAGGCGCGCCGACCATGTGCTGTGGTCGTTGTCGATGACGCCTATCTTCAGGTCCTTCACCTCCTGCGTGGCTGCTCTTGGCATAACGTTTATCATTCCAAGGGGCAGCAGGACGAACACTATGGGCAGGATGATGTTGCGCATCATCTGCTTGAACTCTTTTTCTATAAGGAATCGTATAACCATGGCGACCAATTTTATAAACGGGTTTTAAACATCTTCCATGACACCGCCAACAGCACTGCGGCCATTACGGCGAGTATCATGGTCTCATGGAGCACATAGCGCACGGGCACGCCCTGTATCATCAGCCTGCGGGCAATGTCGACATACCACCGTGCGGGCACCATGACGGAGGCGCGCTGCAGGGCCTCGGGCATGCTCTCTATGGGGAAGGCGATGCCCGAGAGGTATACCGTGGGCACGATGAGCAGCAGGGAGAGAAGCATGGCGGCGAGCTGGCTCCCCACGCAGGTGGAGATGAACAGGCCGAGAAGCAGCGACACGAGTACGTAGAGCATGGTGATGGCTACAAAGCCGGTGAGGCTGCCCGCGATGGGGATGTGCAGCAGCACGACGGAGAGGGTGAGGATGGTGGCAAGATTAAGGCACAAGACGGCGAAATAAGGCACCAGCTTGGCAAGCACAATCACTATCGGAGGCAGCGGCGAGGCAAGCAGTATCTCCATTGTGCCCGTTTCCTTCTCCTTCACTATGGCGATGCTCGTCATCATGGCGCATATCAGCAGCAGTATAAGCCCTATCATGCCGGGAACGAAGTTGTATTCGCTCTTGCTCTGCGGATTGTAGAGGAAGCGTGTTACAGGCCTGATCTGAAAAGACGGCTTCATGCCGTTGCGCTGTGCCTGCTCCTGCTGCCATGCCGCAAGCACCTGCTGCATGTAGCCTGTTCGCACGGATGCCTGGTTCGGCTCGCTGCCGTCGGTGAGTAGCTGCACCTTCGCCTGTCCCGATTTCCGCATCTCCGAGGCGAAGCCGTGGCTGAAGGCAATCACCATGTCGGCATCGTTACGCAGGAAGACACGCTCTATCTCCGCCTCGTTGCCCAAGTTGCTGACTATGGTGAAGTATCTGTTGTGGGCGATGTGCTCCACTATCTGTGCCGTGGCCTCGTCCTTGGAATAGTCGAGTACGGCGACGCGGGAGTTCTTCACCTCCGTAGTTATGGCAAATCCGAACAGGATAATCATCACGACGGGCATCACCACGAGTATCAGCATTGTGCGCTTGTCGCGGAGAATATGGCGGAACTCCTTGGTTACAAAAACTGTGAACTGTCTCATCTCTCTTTCTCTGTCTCTTTTTTGCCTTGCGGGCAAGTTCAGTTTCTTTTAGCCTTGCGGGCAAGCTGTAAAAACACGTCGTACATCGTCTCCACGCCAAACTGCCGTTTCAGCGCAGCGGGCGAATCAAGCGCCTCAATCCTGCCGTCAACCATTATGCTCACGCGGTCGCAGTATTCCGCCTCGTCCATGTAGTGGGTGGTGACGAACACGGTGATGCCGCGGTCGGCAGCCTGATAGATGAGTTCCCAAAACTGGCGGCGCGTAACGGGGTCAACGCCTCCCGTAGGCTCGTCGAGGAACACAATCTTCGGGTCGTGGAAGATGCTCAGCGAGAAGGCGAGCTTCTGTTTCCAGCCCAAGGGCAGCGATCTCACCATGGTGTTACGTTCCTTTGCAAAGCCAAGCTCGGCCAGCAAGATGTCTGCCTTCTCACGTATTTTCTGTACAGACATGCCGTAGATGCCGCCGAAGAGTTTCAGGTTTTCGTATACAGTAAGGTCGTCGTAGAGGGAGAACTTCTGGCTCATGTAGCCTATGTGCCTCTTCACCTGCTCCGCCTCGTGATACACATCGTAGCCCGCCACCCGCGCGCTGCCGTCGGATGGGCGGCTCAGTCCGCAGAGCATGCGCATTGCCGTGGTCTTGCCGGCACCGTTGGCACCGAGAAACCCGAATATCTCGCCTTCATGCACCTTGAATGTGATATGGTCCGTGGCTATGAAGTCGCCGAACTGCTTGGTCAGTCCGTCCGCTTCTATTACATATTTATCTGTCTTCATTTGTAGATGTCTGTTGTCATTTGTCTGTGCCTGCTTTCATTCGTTCGTGTCTGCTTTCATTAATGACATGAAACAGTCCTCGATGGTGGCGCTGACGGGAAAGACGCTCACGTTGTGATGCCCCTTTCCGTTCAGATATGCCGTCATGCTTTGAGTCGTCAGCCGCTCTCCCACCGTGATGTGATAGGTCTCGCCGAACGAGAAGGCGGTGTTCACCTCCGGATGGCGGCGCAGGTCGGTGAGCAGCCTGTGCATCTCGTCACTTTTCACAGCCCAAAGCCTTTCCTTATATGCACCGATGATGCCCGCGGGGGTGTCGATGCGCAAGAAACCGCCGTCCTGTATCAAGGAGATGCGGTCGCATTGCACAGCCTCATCCATGTATGGCGTGGAGACAAGTACGGTGATGCCGTGTTCACGCTTCAGTTTCCACAACATCTCCCAAAACTCTTTCCTCGACACGGGGTCCACGCCCGTTGTTGGCTCGTCAAGGAACAGCACGAGCGGAGCGTGTATCAGCGCACACGACAGGGCGAGCTTCTGCTTCATGCCGCCCGACAGCTTGCCTGCCCTGCGCTTCCTGAACGGCTCAATCTGCCGGTAGATGTCTTCCACAAGGTGGTAGTTCTCTTTTACGGTCGTGCCGAAGATGGTGGCGAAGAAATCAAGGTTCTCTTCCACAGACAAGTCCTGATAGAGCGAGAACCGTCCGGGCATGTAGCCTATCCGTCGTCTTATCGACTTGAAGTCAGCCACAACGTCCAGTCCGTCGACCGATGCCGTTCCACCATCGGGCAGCATAAGGGTCGTGAGAATACGGAACAGGGTGGTCTTGCCGGCACCGTCGGGTCCGATGATACCGAATATCTCACCTTCTTCGACATCGAATGTCACCCCTTTAAGTGCCTTCACCCTACCCCTGTCGTAAGACTTCGTGAGGTTTCTTACGCTTACTGTTGACATAGCCGCTTTTCAATTAAAAATTAATAATTAAGAATTAAAGTTTCACGTCTCCGTACATGCCACGTTTGATGAGTCCGTCGTTCTTAACAGCAATCTTTATGGCATATACAAGGTTTGAGCGCTCGTCGCGCGTCTGTATGGTTTTGGGCGTGAACTCCGCCTCGCTGCTTATCCACGACACCGTGCCCTCATACGCCTTACGCCTCTTGGTGCCCTGGTCGGCGTATACCGTCACCTTCTGCCCTATCTTCAGTCCTGTCAGCTGGCCGGCAGTGACGTATGCCCGCAACTTCATGTCCGACACGTCGCCCACCTTGAACAGCGCGCGCCCCGGCATGGCATACTCTCCCTTTTCGGCGTATTTCGAAAGGATGACACCGTCGATGGGCGACGTTATCCTGGCCTGCCGCATCATGTCGTCCACTTGCCCTATCTGTGCATCGAAGCCTGTCGACTGCCCATCGATACACCGGTTCGATGTCGCTACCTGTTCGTTGGTAGCTGCGAGCTGTTTCTGAAGTGTGGCTATCTGGTAGCCGATGTCGTCCACCTGCTTCTGTGTGGCTGCGCCGTCCTTGAGCAGTGCCTTAAATCGCGCCTGCTCCGACTGTAGGTTGGCTATCTGCTGGCGCAGTGATGCAACCTGTCGCGAGGTGTCGAGCCTGCGGCTTGCGGCAGCGTCCTTTCCAGCGTCAAGCTGCTGCCTTTTCAGGGTGAGCTGCGTCATGTCGAGTTCGCCGAGAAGCTGGTCCGCCTTCACGGTCTGTCCCTCCTCTATGTTAAGCGACACGATTTCGCCCGTCCCCTTTGCCGAGACTATTACTTCCGTGGTCTCAAACACTCCCGACGCATCGTATTCCGCGTCTTTGCCTCCGCAGGCGGTGAGCATCGTTGCCGCCAATGCCGGGATAAGTATTATTGCTTTCTTCATATTTGTTGTTGTTTTATCGTCCGTACTTTGTTTTTCGCTTTCCCGCCGTGGCTTAAAAGCGTTTATATTAATTGTTCTTTGTGTATTTCAGGTTATAGCTCTCCTGCAACATCTGTATGGTGTGGGTGGCGAGGTCTATGCGCGACTGGTTCTCGCGGGTTAGCTCCTGCAGCAGGTTGTCGGTGTCTATTATCCCATGCTCAAGTTTTGACTCGGCGGCTCGGCGAACATCGCTGCGCAGGGAAACGATTTCATGGTCGGCGGCTATCATCTTCCGGTATTTCGCTATTCCGTCGGTATGCTGTATCCCGGCAAGGCGGTTGTTAAACAGAAACGTCTCGCGTGCCGTCTCCACCGTTCCGCGGCGTGCGGCGAGCTTGGCGCGGTCGTTCTTTCGGGTGTACAGGGCACCGATGTTCCACGACAGTCTTACGCCGGCCATTCCGTTCAGCGTCCACGTGCGGTTGAACATCGCGTCAAACTGGTCGTAACCAGGATAGCCGTAATAGCCCTGTGCGAATACGCTCAGACGGGGAAGCAGACGCGCGTCAAGAAGACGCTCCTGCGCATCGGCAAGCTCCGCCTGACGGTCGAAAAGCTGTAGTTCGGGGCGGTTGCAGTCTTGCGCCTGTACGGTGACATCCTGCGGCATGGCAAGGTCGGTAACGGACTTGCCGATGAACACCGCCAGCATGTCCGTGAGGCTTTTCCTTGATGAAGCAAGCTCCACGGCCTGCTGCTCCGCCCTCAGCTTTTCCGCCGTTACGGTGCTGACATCACTCTGCATGGCAATGCCGTGGGCGAGCATCGACTTCAACTTGTCGAGATTTGACCGGAGGAGCGTCTGTAAGTCTGTGTTCAACTTTATCTTCTCGTCGAGAAGCAAAGCTCCGAAATAGAGGTCGTTCACTCTTTGGCGGATGGTGTAGAGGTCGGTTGCGGTCTGTGCCGCCTGTACCTCGCCCTCCATCCGCGCCACATTCTTCTGTCCGCTGATGAGTCCGCCGTCATATACCGTCTGACTGATGTCGATGCCTATGCGGTATTGGTCTTTCCGCAGTCCTTTCGAGCTGAAGCCCTGCTGTGCGAGCACCTTTTTCAGAGGGTCGGGAAGCGCCATTATGTCGCTCTGATAGGTCGCCTGAGCCACGGCCGAGACCTGCGGAAGCCATCCCTTCGAGATGTTGCCCACGGTGTAGTCTGTGGTCTGTCTTATCAAGTCGTACTGCCTTATGAGCGGATAGTTTTCTTGTGCCAGACGCTGACATTCGTCGAGCGTGACCGTCTGCGCCTGTGCCGACAGCGGCAGGAGCGCCATTATTAATAATGTAGTGATATGCTTCATAATTGCGTGATGTTTATCTTCTGCAAAGATAGGATGATTTTATGAGCTTTCTGTTTCAATATCCTTATTTTAATTGTTGATATTGTACGATTGTGCGTATAATCATCAAACCGTTCGGATTTTTATGCCTACCTTTGCAAATATGAAAGGAAACGTACTGAACGATTTTTCATTGCAGACTACAGACTTCAGCAGCATCAGCAACCTTGACGATGTGGCGTTTATCAACGAACATATCGGAATGGGTATGAACGTCGGGGCATACCGCGACAACTTCATCAGGCCGGGGCAACCTTACCGGTTCGTGGAGGGACGAATACTGTGGGTCACAGAAGGAAGCGCGGATTTTGAACTGACATTAGAGGAATACCACATTAAGAAAGGAGACATCGTGCTACTGGCTCCCGAGACCATAATGGAACTGAAGTCGTGCAGCGACGACTACAACATGATGGGCATAATATATAAGGAAGATATCTCCGTCACAAAAAACATCATCATCCATGCCGGAGAAGAGGACTGGCACGAGACCCGCCGCCTCGCCGGCATCCTTTGGGACATGGCCCGCCGCAAACCTTTCAGGCAAGAAACGGTGCGACTACTCGTGTCGGCCATAATCAGCGACATACAGCACATAAGCCGTGCGGAGCAGGAAGTGCATCAGACAAAAAGGAAAAGCCGGCAGGAAGAGACGTTCGGCAAGTTCAAGAGACTGGTGAACGAGCACTGCTGCCAGTACCGCACCATCCCGTTCTATGCCGACCGTCTCGCCCTCACGCCGCATTATCTGTCCACCCTGATAGCGAAAGTGAGCGGACAGAGCGTGATGTACTGGATAAACCGCGCCACGCTGATACAGGCCAAGGTGCTACTGAAAAGCAAAGACATGCTTGTGAGCGAAGTTGCCGACAGGCTGAACTTCCCGAGCCAGTCCGCCTTCGGCTCATTCTTCAAGCGGGAGACAGGTATGTCGCCCGGTGAATATCAGAAGGCGGATTAAGGCTCGGGAAACGTTTTCAAAATCAACCGGCAAGGAAGGCGGCCAACCCTTTCCGAAACAGAATGAAAGCTTTTTTCTTTGATGTTATTTTGTTCTCATTTTCCTTCCTCTTCATCAAAAGCCTCATCTGCCATATTGGTATAAAGGTTGTGCCGCTCCTCTGCCGACATAGGTGCTGCGCATCCTTCTGCCTCCTGCATCTTCATGTATGAGAGACGTGAAAAGAAGTTCATGCGCGTGCTGGTGTCCTTGCCCATCGAGGCACGTGTGCCCTCGTGGCTATATGCAAAGTTGCGTGAATTGCGTATTGACAGCTTCATGGCCACCTCAACAGAGTCTTGGTTGGCTCCCATGTAGGTAAACGTCCATCCCTCGCCGCGCAGACGCTCAACAAGTTCCCTTACGGTCTTGCCGTTGTATTCGCGAGAGGCATTCTCCAAACCGTCGGTGATGATGGTAACCACCACGACAGAGTCCTCCATCTCCTTGACATGCTTGCGCATGGCTGTAAGCGTGATGCCCATGGCGTCGTACAAGGGAGTGGTACAACAGGGCTGGAAATCCTCCATTTTCAGCGGATGGGCTTCAGCCACCGGTGTTTTGTCGAACACGTGCCGTGTCTCACAACCGCAGAACGTCACCAACGACACAAAATGGTCTTGTGTCTCGGCAAACTTCTCCTGCGCCTTCTTTATTCCTGCCAAAGTCTCGTTGAAACCTTCCACGGCTGCTTGGCGGATACATTCCATAGAGCCGCTGCGGTCGAGGATAATCACGTTGAACACCTGTGTCTTCTTGATCTCTTTCTTGTCTTTTACTTCTTCCATAATACCAAACTTATTTTTTAGTTTCCACCGTTTTTTTTATTGTCCGGCAATCGTTTTGTCTGACATCTATGATAAGAGAGTGGCATTTGTAACCATTATCTATCATCCACCCCATTAAAATTTTCAACTGACTCAAGTTTCGCAAGCTTCACTTGGCAGGGAGTTAAGGAGTTAAAGGGAGTTATGGAGTTAAGCCAAATGTCCCGGCTATAATTTATGTTCATAATGCTATTGGCTTAACTCCCTTTAACTCCTTAACTCCCTTTAACTCCACGAATTGAGCACTTGCGAAACTTCAATCAACTGACATATTAAATTATCGGTATTCCCGACTGTTCGCCGATAACTTTCTTTCTCGCCTTAAAGATATCGGGAGGCATCGGCTCTACACCATTCCGCCCGGTCATATACTTGTATATCGAGTTGAGCACATGCATGATTTTTCCGGTGTCATGTCCGCTGTCCTGCCTATATCCACGAATGGGAGGCGGTGCAACACCCCTGTCTGCCGCATGAAACACCCAGTAGGTACACAAGGCAATGTCAGTACGATGCAACCCCATAGCGCATGCTATGTAAAACCCGCCTTTGTCAATCAGTTCACAAAACCGTGGCATAAGGGCTACCATACTCTCCACCTGCCGGGCGTGGTTGTTTACGGGATAATGGAAATACTCCATGCCATACCTTTCGCATAGATACGGAAGTTTGTCCGACGCATCCACATCTCGCAGGTCTATCACACTCTTCACCCCTGCCTCAACAAGCGCCGGCCAGGCATAAGCCTGATGGCGTGAAGACATTGTCCGGCCTCTGACACCGCCATACGCCGGTGCCACATCCGGAATGTCTGTTGCCAAAATCCTGTCAATATCAAATGTCTTCATGTCCATCTTTTTATAAATAATAGAAATTATTGTAATTGAATGTAGTTAAGGGTGAACGGACATCATCCAAAGCCGCCATCCGTTCTGGTATCTCGCCCAAAGGAGTTTCATCATCAAGCAATGCCCGCAGGCGCCGGGCCAGTTTCACATTCTCGCGGTCCAATTCCTCCTGAGTGGTCTCCACTTGATATAAGAGAGCCTCATCCAACTCCGAAACTATCATTCCAGAGAACAAACCATGCAAACCCTCCGTTCTTGCAAACCGGTCTGCATTACACCATACTGCCACGATATTGCCTCCATGCTTCCGCAGATGAAAGGCATGCGGATGCCCGACAATTATCTTGTCGAACACGGTCTTGCTGTCATCCGCACGGAAGAACAAGCCTTTCTCCGAACCGTGCCCTAAAAGCATTATTCGCTCCTGCGGAGAAACATGATGCAGCAGATGCCCCATCTCATTAGTGGAGCGGCAGTCATAGACCACGTGAGCCCCCACCCCATCATACAGGACTGAGAGCATCGCCGTGGTCTTGTCTTTGGGATGTATCACCAACATTGTTTCCTTACCGTTTTATTTCAGCCAGTCACGTACATCCATCAGGGCACATCCCAACAGGTTCTCGCCCTGCCATTGTTCCACACCGCCCTTTTCGGCATGCTCCCTGTCGAGTCCTATACCCCAGATGGTGTCGTATGGACTTGCCTCGGCAAGGATGGCCTCTCCGGTGGAAAGCAGGAAATCCTTCAGCGCGGGATTTTGGGAAAACTTTGCCTTGTTTCCCGCCACCACAATGTCGTATTTCCGTGCATCCCACGTTTCTGCCACAAAACCGCCTATCTTCCGGCCCAACTTCTTGTAATCAAACGGCGTGCCTGCCGCCATGATTTCCTCAAAGGCACCATCGTCTCCAAACAGTCGCGCCTTGCTTGCCATCATATACTGCTCTGTGGTGTGATACTGCACTCCATCCACTTCAAACCAACAGTCATACCACTGGCTCAAACATGCGGCAGTGATTTTCTTCGGATTAGGGGTGTGCCCCCAAAAATAGATTACCGGCACATTGTTGTTACGGCCGATGATTTCCTTGATTGTCTCAACTGTATACTTCATTTTCTTATCTCCTTATCTCTAATTTTCATTAAAATCTTACCAAGATTATTCTTTGTATTCTATTTTGTCATGTCTTGTCTGATTATATATCAATTTTTCTTATGATACTCTCCCAATAGTAGACAGAGACAGCAATCAGTTCAAAATTCCAGCCTGAATCCCTTTTGCTTCAGTTCATCATATTTCGACTTGTTGAAGCGGAAAAGGAAGGCCTCTTTCTTCTGCGTGGGGTTTACCGTCTCATCCATCTGTTCCAACATCCCCAACCGCTTCATCTTGTTGTAGAAATTGCGGCGGTCGAACCTTACATCCAATATGGCCTCATAGAGATTCTGCAGTTCCTTGATGGTGAACTTCTCGGGAAGCAGCTCAAAACCTATTGGCTCGAAGTGTATTTGCTGGCGCAATGCCTGCTCTGCCTTGCGGAGTATCCGGTCGTGGTCGAAAGCCAGTTGCGGCACTTCGTCCAGTGCAAACCATCGGGCATCGGCAGCATCATCGCCTCCATTCACCTCCTGCATCCTCACCAACGCATAATATGCTATGGTTATGACCCGTTCGCGGGGGTCACGCTGAGGGGCCGTAAAGGTATGGAACTGACGGATATACGCTCCCTCCAGCCCTGTCTCTTCACGCAACTCACGCAGTGCACCTTCTTCGGCACTCTCATCCATCTTCATGAAACCACCCGGGAAAGCCCACCGCCCCTTATATGGTTCGATACCCCGCTGCACCAAAAGCACATTCAACCCAGTACCGTCAAAGCCGAATATTACGCAGTCGGTCGTCACACTTGGATGAGGGTATCTATAACAGTATTTCAACCCTTCATCTGTCTTGTTTACATCATTCATATTATATTTGCGTTAAATTTACGCCACAAAGATAACGCCTTTGTTTTGAACCACCAAACATTTTTTGCGTAAAAACTACACAAGTATATGTAAATTCATACTTTTCCAATACAACTATATCAACGGAAACAAATCAAACATCGCCACACACTCAAGGAGGTTGGCGATGTCGCAAAGAGTCGTTATGATTGGAAGATTGAGAGAGGACGAGGTGGAATCGGTCTGTAATGGTTATTTCTTTTTTATAGTAAATTCCACCTTTTGAAGACCTTTTTTATAGACATTGACAAGGATAAGCGCATAGCGGGCTTCCTCACCGGAGTTCATAGATTGGGTAATGCGTGTAAACTCATCTTCGGGAACAACATTCTTGAACATCGGACCGGAAGACTCGTTGCGCACCAAACGAATGTTGTCTGAAAATGGAGACAGGACATACGAATAAATTGCCATATAAGGTATGGAGTTGAATTTCACCCAATTCGGGTCTCCTTTATCCAAAACATTTTCCAACCAAATGCGGGCATGGTCGTATGACGGCAGCGATGAACCATCGCCGTAATATATATTACCATCCTTATCAACAACGAACTCCTTGCTGACTGCGTACTTCTCGAAAGGACACAAATCATTGTACTCTATATCCCCCTCCGATTTTATCTCCTTGTCAACCGGAACTTCGGGTTCTGTGACAAGCCTGTCCTGCAAAATCCGGATAAGTGAATATGTACGGTCGGAAGCATCAGCAGGTGGATTGGCGAGGATAGTGCGCTTTACCGAAAGGCTATACTCATGCCCTCTTTCGTAGGTAAAACCTTCGATTTCGTTGAAGCCAAGATGCAGCGTTTCTCCGGGAAAATCTTCCGACATGACGAGCATGCACTCTATGGGATTTTCCATTTTGTCGTCAGGCCAGGCATACATTACGCCTGTTTCCGCTGAGATCTCCATTCTGATCTCCTTGACTGAATCTTTTGGTACATCATCATCGCTACAGGCAGTCAGCCCTGCAACGGCGAGGAATGCCATGAACAACATCCAGAGAAAAACTTTAGTCTTCATCATCTTATTTTTTCTTGAACAGTTTTATAACTTCATCTGATAGTTTGCCGTCCACACAGCGCTGTACCTGCATAGATTCACCTTCGATCACGCCATGATATTCTGTTGTGGACGAATTAGGAGATTCAGTCAAAGTTACGGAGTGTGTCAAGGAGGAGTAATTTATATATTTAGTAACCCGGTTAGCTGACACAAGCGTTTCGATTCCCGTTTCGACAGTACAACTTGTTCCATCTTCGGAAAATATAAATCCTAAAATTGCGGTATGTACTTTTTCCATACCTTCATTGGTAGTCGTGGAAACAACATAGCTACCATACCATTCAGTTCCGGCAATACTTGTCAAATTATCCCCGTCATCATCACTACATGCCGTTAAACCTGCAACGACGAGGAATGCCATGAATAACATCCCGAGAAAGTTTTTATTCTTCATTCTTTTTAAGTTTTAATTGTTCACTACTTAATAAATACCGAAAATGCAAAAACATTGCATCGCGGACACAACTTTTTTTATTTCGAAGGCACTATGTCTTAGACAAAAGCCTCTCTGACCACTATCTACGGCATTATACGCCACTATTTCACTTAATAATTCAATCAGAATATAATCAATTCTTTGGTCGAATTTTTAAACATCATTTTGTGAGAGCTTAGGAATGGATAACCAAGCAATCCTTCTATGCCAAGATTCAAATGGCTTATGTCTCCCACCACAAAAGGCTGTTCATCAAATGCGACACCCTCTATTGTAAAGTTCAAGTTGCCAAATTCCTGTTTGGTAACATCCCCTGAGATACCCGTAAGATGGGTAGTTTCAAATTTCACTCCGTCAGGTAAAGCTGATTTATGAATTAGATTCGCTCCGGCTCCGCAGTCTATACCTAATTCAACTTCTTTACCATCCATGTTCACTCTTATACATGGCAGATAATCCGAAGCGAACTGACTGTATGGTATCGTTACAAATGGATTGCCTTGAAGGCGTTTCTTCGCATTAGAATCAATCAAGGTTAGCTTTTTAGCATCGTAATCATAAATAATATCATAGCCTCCCAATATATCCATACCTATCAATCCGGCTATCGGCATTTCATCCGGGTTTGATTCCAAGTGTTTCAAACTTCTTGTAAGGAACGTAGCGTTCTCGGTCGTTATGCCGGATATATTAAGATTGATACTGTCTGCAACTGCTATACCAGCGGCAGAATGTGCATTTACTCCGCCAACATTTGCTGTTCCACTTTTTGAGTTCAGACCAGAAATATAGTCAGAATTTAGGATAGAACGCTTTGTGTAGTGTACTGAATAACTTGACAGTTCTAAAAAAGCTTATCAAGATGAAAAAAGCAGTCAAGTATTATACTGACGAAGAAAAATTATCGTT